>URXI01000226.1 GCA_900551775.1 uncultured Eubacterium sp.
GTGCAGACAGGCCGTCGTCCTCGATCCGGATAAAATCCCCGTTGCGCAGGCGGTAGTATTTCTTCTTTTTGCTGTATCTGCTGAGGATATCGACCAGATCGCTTTTGGTCATATCGCCGGCAGTCATGGTCAGCTCCAGCAGATCCCCGGAAAGAGACAGCCCCACCGAGACCGGCGGCGCCGTCCTGATATTGACACTCTTCAGCTTTTCCGAAACGTAGACCTCGCCGATCTGCTGCATGGCTTCTACGCCGGAAGTCAGCAACTCGTAGATCATCTCCTCGCTGCCGTCGATGACCAGCTGCTTTTCCACTTCATCTAAGCGGCTAAAATACGACGAAACCAGAATACAGCCCTCGATTTCTTTGACCAGATCCCTGCTCTCACTGTCCTTGGTCCTGTCATAGGCATTGTACTTTTTGCTCCCGTAGACCGCTTCCACCTTTCCCGTGACCACGTCCCGATGGGGTGCGTCCAGATAGATTTTCAGCTCAGCGTCATTGGCCTTGTACGCTTCTTCGTCAAAATCTTCTGTCACCACCTTGCAGTTTTTCTGCAGTTCCGGAAGAAACTCCCTGCAAAAGGCGGGCAGATCTTCTTCTGCGACAAAGAATGGATTGTTGACAGCGGCATCCATGCAGGAAAGCAGCTCGCCGGTCACAGGCGCCTCATCCATAGGCAGCTTATAGATCTCTCCCTTATCCAGGACGAGATAATTCCGCTCTCCCTGGATCAACAGATTGCTGTCCTTTTCCACCTCGATGCCGCCGTCTTTTGTGGTGATGCGCATCTCGATTTCTGGCCGCTTGTCGCTGACGGTCCATCGCTTTGTCCCTTCGCCCTGCATCGCTACGGCAAAACTGCGCTGGCCCAGGGCGTCCAGCGCCGCTTCAAACTCCGCCCCGGTCAGCTTGATCTCCCTGGCCTTGGGCTGGCTGTAATAATAGGAAGAATACTGCCTGCCGTTTTTTTTCGTCCAGGCAGCCAAAAAGGCCGCAAGCTGGCGGGATTCAGGGTCAAAGCCATCCAGGGTATGGGTGAATTCCAGTTTTTTCCCATAAGCGTATTTGCTGTTGTCTCGTAGTCTGTCCGCAAATTCAAAGACATCCTTCAAAACGTACATCTGCCCGGCGCCAATCTTGAACTCCACAAAGAGCTGGGTATCCATAGGGTTCTTCACGATTCTGAACATGGGTTCCAAACACACATGGCCATAGGTGTCCCGCTGCAAAATCGGCGCCGTCCGGCTCTCGGTGCGCCGGCTCAGAAGATTTTTGACCGCATAAGTCGTCTGGGGCTTGTAATGCACCGGCTCCTGCCGCTTTGGCCTTCCGCCGGGAATCGCACGGAAAGCCGGCTTCGTGGTTCCCTTCTGACGGGTCATGTACTCCATCAGGACCGCCACGCAGTGTTTGCAGATCCCCGCATAGCTGGAAAAGGCCGGACATTCACAGTAAGAATCTTCCAGCGTTTCCTCTTCCTCATTATAGGCGAGGCTGACGTCGTAATAGTTCCTGCCCGTTCCCTTGACCAGCGCATCGATATTGGTCAGCTCCGGACAGATTTCATCCATCTCGATGTTCAGTTCCAGGATCCTGTCCTTCTCCAGAAAAATCTGCATGCCCTTTCGATAAGTCTTATCTATCGTCAAAGAACGAATAAACGAATTCGTAATCATAAACCCTCCCGATTATCCAAGTCTACTTCTATTATACAACAAAGGCGGCGCATGCGCACCGCCAATCTCTGTTTTCCTTTGGTTTTTTAGAGCAGTTTATCCAGTTCCTCATCGATGTAGTCGATTCGTTTTACTTTCGGTTCTTTGAGCAGATGGCCGCGAGCCATGACCAGGGATACGTCTTTCAGGGTAGTCAGGTCCTCCAGAGGATTTTGTTCTGTAACGATCATATCCGCACATTTGCCGTCCTCGAGGGAACCCGTGATGTCGGAAAGTCCCAGAATCTGGGCATTGCGAAGGGTCGCGGTGTGCAGCGCAAAGGCGTTTGACACGCCGCAGAACTTGGCAAAATAGTAAATCTCCCGCCACAGTGCATAGTGGGTGATGTACGGGCAGGACGCATCGGTGCCAAGGCCCAGAGGAATGTCCTTTGTCAGAGCCTGACGGGCGCTTTCGATGATGTTCTCCATGACCACTTCTGCATTGTACTGGTTCACCTCCGTCATCTTGGTCATCTCTCCCGGCAGTTTTGCGATGGCAAGGGCCGGAATGATGGTGCAGATCACGGCAGAACCGTTTTTCTTGTACAGATTGATGATCTCTTCGTCCATGGGCGCGCCGTGCTCGATGGTATCCACGCCTGCCTTCAAAGCGATGCGCACGCCTTCTGTGCTCTCCGTATGTGACGCCACCTTGATGCCCAGCCTGTGGGCCTCGTCGCAGGAAGCCTTTGCCAGTTCATAAGGCATTCTGACCACGCCCGGCTCCCCTTTGACCTCCGCGTCAAAGACGCCGCCGGTGACGAAGATTTTAATCCAGTCCGCACCTCTGGCGGCATTGTCTTGAACCACTTTGACGCACTCCTCGGGCGTTTCGCAAGGGATTCCCATGAGGCCGTCTCCGTGTCCGCCGTGAACCGTCACGCCGTAGCCGCAGGCCAGAACCCTTGGCCCCACGTATTTGTCAATATTGATCATGTCTCTGTTGGCGAGGTCCTGATAGCTGACCTCACTCACGGAACGGATGGTCGTAATCCCGGCATGGAGAGAAGTCAGGATATTCTTCTTCACGATAGAACTGAGCACCTTCTGCATCAGCCTGGACTTATCCACCTTGGCAGCCAGGTCATTGGCCTCGCTGGAATTGGTCGGCTTTCCTGTTCCCGGCAGATGGACATGGGCGTTGATCAGGCCCGGCATCAGATACCGTCCCTTTAGATCGATCTCCTCAAAGCCCGCAGGGACGCCGCCCTTTTCTTTTAGTGATACGATCTTGTCATTTTCCACCAAGACCGTCATGGACGGCTGCACCTCCATCTCGGCCTTACCGTCCAGCACACTTGCATGGGTAAATGCGTATTTCATCGGAACATCTCCTCCCTTAATTTGTTCGCATGACTTAATTGTAACAATATTCCGACAAAATAGCAATTACTCTTGGCAAATTTTTAACGATTTTCCCTCTGTATCACAGATTTTTTGGCAATCTGAAAGGCCGCCGTGAAGTACAGGGTATAGAAGACGATGATGACCGCCGCGATGCCCCAAGTGACAGCGTGCATCTCTCCGGTCAGATCCGCCAGACCGCCTTGTATCAGATATCTGCTGCACAGCCAGCCTGTGGGAATACTGGAAAGCAGTGGGAAGATCAGCGGCAGGAAGAAGAAGGCGGCTGTCTGTCGCAGCAGGGTCCGGCTCTGTGCCTGTTCACCCACCCCCAGGCGCATCAGTGTCAGGTAACGGTGCCGATCCTCCATGGTTCCCGACAAAACTTTCAGTGCCAGAACGGCCATGACCATGAGCAGGAACACTGCCCCGATATAGAAGGCGCCGATGACAAAGATGGCGCTGTCGCTGTCTGCCGCCTGCCTGTCGATCTCCTTGAGCCAGTAATCGCAGGTCTCAAAGCCTTCCCCGTCCGTATAAGTCAGTGCCCTTTGTAAGCCTTCCGCATCATACCGCTTTTGCTTCAGAACATAGCCGATTTCCCTGCTTTCTACCCGCAGACCCTCAGCCGCCTCGTCGGGAACCACCGCATAAAGACTATGTCCCAGAGGCGACTGTCCTTCCCTTTTGCCGCCGAAGGCATAGCGTTTACCGCCGAGGTCCAAGGTGATTCGGGACAGATCCAGATTGTCCGGGTCTGTGCCCTTCATCACGGCAAGGAATCTGCCGCCCAGATCCACGGTCGGATAGCCCAGCGCTTTGCAGAGACGGTTAAAATCCCCCTCTGTAATATAGGTATCCGTATAGGTGTCGTCCCGTTTAAACCACTGGGTCAGAGCGTAGAGATCGCTTCTCCCTGCCGTATAAAGAGTATAGGCGCAGCTTTCTTTTATCGGCAAATAGGTTTGGATGATCGGTTCCGCCTGTTCCGGCGGTATGCTTTGCGCCGGCGCGCCCTCCTGCCCCGTCTCTTCCGTGTAAGTGATATCAAAAGGGTACGCCTTCTCATGGGCTGCCTTTCCAGACAGTTTCAGCATGAAAGCGCCGTTGGACATGACGATGGACACGGTCAGCAGGAAGGCCATCATTGCGATCATGACAGCGTTGACACTGAGATTTGCGCTGAGCTGCCGCAGCACAAAGGTGCCGGTTCCGCTGCTGCAGAGTTTTTTCCATTTCAGCAGCAGGTTGACCAGGCTTTTGGCAAGGCCCATGTGAAAGAGAATCAGCGCTGCTGCCAAGACAAACAGCTCCGTCAGGATTGCATTCTCTTGGCTGCTGCCTGACCTGTCGATTTCCAGTGACCGAAAAAGGGCAGAGGCTGCACCCGCCAGTGTCAGGGCGGAAAGCGCCGTGAGCAGGATCCAGACCATCGGGTGTCTGCTTTTCTTTTCCACCTTCTGCTTTCCATGAAGCAGGTCATAGATGCCGGCGACTTTCAGGTATATGGCGGAGGTCAGGGCAGAAAGCAGGAAAATCCCCGCCACCAGGCCCATGGCGACCAGCAACCCCTGCACAGAATAAGCTGCAAGGGTCAGCTCCAGATGCAAAAGCCTCAGCATGACTGCCACAATCCCCTGATAGAAGAATACGCCCACGACGATGCCCAGTCCCAGGGCGATGATGCCGATGAGCGACGTCTCCCCCAGGAAAATCAAAAGGATGTTGTTCCTGGTCATGCCCAAGGTCAGGTACATGCCGAATTCCTGTTTTCGGAACTTCAAGAGAAAAGCGACGGCATATCCCAGCACGAAAGCGACAAGGATGGAGATAAAGGCAGCGAGCCCCGTCAGCCCGTTCTTCACCCCGCTGTTCATCTCCGCCTCCAGGTGCAGCTGCGGACTGAAAATCATATTACACAGTGCAAACAGCAAGGCGACAGTCAGGATTACCGTCATAAAGTAAATCAGATAGCTTTGCATCTGCCTTTTCACGTTGCGAAGGACTAATTTCATTAACATGTTTTTCACCTTCCCCCTTGGTTATCCAGTATTACTGCTTTTTTCGCGATGTGATAGGTCGCCGTGAAATAGAGCACGTAAATCAGGATCATGACCATAGCGATCAGTGCGGCGATGAGATAGACTTCGCTCTGCTGCGCCGCAAATCCGGTCAGCTTCATGATCTTTCCGCAGATCCAGCCGATGGGAATGCTCAAAGCCACTGGCAGGGCGAAAGGCAGAAAGAAAAAGCTGAAAATCTGCTGAAACAAGGCTTTGCTCCGTTCCTCTTCTCCCGCTCCAAGACGGTAGAGGACGGCATATCTCTTTTGATCCTCCGAAACCGTGGACAGGATCTTGAGCGCCAGGATTGCCATGGCCATGAAGAGGAAGATGGCTGCGATATATAAGGCGCCGACGACAAAGATCGCAAGAATGCGGTTGCTCCTAATCCGGTTATACTCCTTGATCACATAATTGCACATCTCGTACGATCCACCGGGTTCGTCATCAGCTGACACTTGATAGCTCAGCGCCTCCTTCAGCCCGTTGCCATCATACCTTCCGTCCTGTAAATCATAGGCGATGCTGTTCATCTGCGGCTGCATCTGTTTTACCGCTTCATCCGGCACGACGACGTAGAAATAGACATAGGCGAAGTGGGGATAGTTCTGGCTGGTGCCGCCATAACGATAGGTTGCGCCAGCTTTGATCTTCACCTGGGAAAAATCGTAGTTCATGCCGTATGCGTCATTGGCGATCACCAGATATTCCTGCTCCAGATTTACCGGATCAAAACCCAGAGCCTGGCAGATTTTGTTGAAATCACTTTCCGCAAGGAATAAATCCTTCTCGTCTCTCCACTCCGTGCACTGGTGTAAATCGTCCTTTCCCTGGGTATAGAAGGTGAACAGCAGCTTCTTCTCTATGGCCCCATACTTTTGGATGATCGCCTCCCCTTCTGCTACTGAAAGGTGATTGTATTTCAGATCCGCATCGCTCTGGTCCTCGATATAGGTGATATCAAAGGGAATCTCTCGGTCCAGGACAGCGCGCTGGTTCACCCGCAGCACAAAAGAGGCGTTGGCGCCGATGACGGCAAAGGCCATCAAAAATGCAAGAATCCCGATCATGACAGAATTGGCGCGAAGAGATGCGCTGAGCTGGCGCAACACAAAGGTGTGGCTTCCGTTGCTAGCGAACTTTTTCTTCTTGAGCAGCAGGTTCACCATGCTTCTCGAAAGCCCCACATGGAACAAGATCAGGCTGCCTGCCAGCACAAAGAGACTGATAAAAATCGGGCCTGCCTGGCTGGAATCGACCAGAAGCACAGTCTCCACCTGCCTGCTGAACTGGACGCAGGATGCTGCGATGATGCCCAAGGAGATGACCGTCAGCAGAGACCAGAGCCTCGAATGCTTTACTTTCTTTTCCACCATCTGATCGCCGTGTAGCAGTTCATAGATGGTGGCTTTTTTCAAGTAACGGGCTGACGCTGCGGACGATATGGCGAACATGGAGCCGGTCAATACGATGGTCAGCAGCAGTCCCTTAGCCGAATAACCGGCAAAGGTGAATTCGATTTCCATCAGGCTGGTCATCAGCATGGTCAGTCCCTGATAGAGGAACAAGCCCAGCAGGATGCCCAGCGCCAGAGCCAGCAGACACATCATCATGGTTTCAGCGACGAAGATCGCGCGGATATTCCGCCTGGTCATCCCCAGGGTCAGATAGGTGCCGAACTCCCGCTTGCGGCGGCGGATGAGGAACTGGTTGGCGTACAGAATGAGGAAGCCCAGCACGCAGGCCACCACCACGGAGAACATGCCCAGGATGTAGGTGGTGGAATCGAACACGCTGCGCGAGGCCGAGGTTTCCATATCGAAGAGGATCTGCTGGCTGCCGATGGAGTTGAACGCGTAGAACACCGCCACACCGAACAGCAGCGTGATGAAGTAGACGGCGTAGTCGCGCACCGATCGGCGGATGTTGCGCAGGGCGAGCTTAAGATACATGGCCGGCCTCCCCGCCGAGGAACGACACGACCTCCATGATGCGAGCGAAGAACGCGTCGCGGCTCTCATCGCCCCGACGCAGCTCGTTGAACACGGCGCCGTCCTTGATAAACAGCA
>URXI01000227.1 GCA_900551775.1 uncultured Eubacterium sp.
ATAAAAACAAATCGATGTGGCGCATCAGAATAAGTATTTAAGAAAAACTCTTTCTTTCATTATGAAACATGGCACGAGGAAAGTCAAGCCATAAATATGGTGGAAAGGAATAAATCATGAAGAAGTACAGGAAAAGGGGTATCTGCATCATACTCACAGTAGCCATGGTCTTTTGTGCTAGCGTTACAGCGTTTGCTTTTGAAGAAACTGCAACAGTTAGAAAGGCTGACGAGACTGCAAAAAGCATTGAAAAAATCTCTGGAAACAAAAATATAACTCCTGCTTTTAAGAAAGGGCAAGAACAGTTTTACCTACAAAAGAACGATACGAAGTTCATACTGCCTCAGAATGGAGAAGGGAGTATTATACTCGGAGCGAGCGGTATGCCTAAAGTTTCTATGAGACTTCCCAATCAGACAAAGTATCAGGATGGTGTACTGTCAAAGGATGGAACGGTCATATATAACTCATTGTTAAAAGACTATTCTGTTGCAGTTCAAGCAGTAGAAAAAAGCTTTGATGGAGTTGATTTCAATGAATTAAGGACATCTGTGGTGCTTAATAATAAAGGAGTGCCGACAGACTATACTTTTGAGTATGATTTACCTAAAGGATATTCAATGATAAATTTAAAGGGATATCTGGAAACCTATGCAACAGACGAGGAAAAAGAATATCTCTCTAAAATAGAGAACGCAATTTTTATCCTAGATCAAAACGGACTAATTGTTTATACAATTGATGGACTCGAGGCTTTGGATAATAAAGGCAACTTAATAACCTCGCGTGTTGAAGTGAATGGAAATAAAATAACCCAGTCGGTTGAAATTAATGAGAACACAAATTTCCCTATTGTTCTCTATAATACAACCCATCCGGATAAGAAGAAGACACTCTATTTGGATGCGAAAGGGATTAAAGCTGTAAGAGACAGATATGCAGGTAGTTCGTTATCAACTGTAATCACTGGCATTACAGGAATGGGTATCAGTGCAATAAGTAATCCGGCAGGATATGTATTTGCATTTCTCACTGTTGCAGTTAGTGCATACGACCAATACTCATACACTACATGGAACACGTTCTACGAGAAGGTATCAGGCAGTAATACTTATAAATACTTGAGAACGATAACCACGTATCATTATCACCCAGGGAAACGGACATATTATCCTAGAGGCTGTGCTTATGCTTACGCAAAAAAGATTCCCAAATAAATAGAGTCTAAAGTAAATCATAAAACAGATGGATAGGATTTAACAAAATGTTAGATCCTATCTAAAATTATTTTAATATTGAAAGGCGATGGAATGATGAAAAAACACGCAGAATATATAAAACATGCGGGACTGGATATTATTATCTGTTTCACTTTTTTTTACATGTTGCCTGCATTACAAAAAAGTAATGGAATTATCGAGCAGTTTAATTATAGTAAAGGATTTTTTTGGGTAATGGCAGCGACGTTGTTTTTTGCAACCGCAGATATACTGATAAGAGTATGGTATCGGCGCACACTGAAAAGGGCTGAAGAAGAAAAGAAATCCATGCAACCCATTGTGAAGGTAAAAACAATTTGTGGGGCTTTGTTTGTCATATGGCTGATATTAATCGGGTTCACCTTTGTTACAATAGAGAAGAGCTTAGGCGTTGAAAATCTGCCTGACAATATGACTCTGCTGATTGCTTCCGCTTGCAGCTTTCTGATTGTTGTGCCGATAATTGGGGCGTTTAATTATTACAGAGCAAAGCTTCCATGTGAGTGACTGCTGTCCTCTTGGGGCCTATTGATTCAAATTGCTGACGAATTTTAAAAATCAGCCGACAAAGGGAGCAGGCGCCGGAATTTCTATTCCAGTGCCTGCTCCCTTTGTCAGCTGCCTGTTGCCCGCCGTTCACAGGTTTTCAATATGCAGGGTTTGACGGTGGCAATAGGAAAGATGAAATCGTTTGAATAATCGGAAAATATGATGTCTTTACCAGAAAACCCAAAGCAAATGATAAACTCCCCTTTATAGTTTATATTACAATAACTATGAGACGTAATATAAACAATAGAGAGGAGAACAAAATGGAAAAGAAAAAAAGAAAGTTTCAAGTACCTCATGTCTACGCGCTGCTGGTAGGATTGATTATCCTTTGCGCAATTTTAACCTATATTATTCCGGCAGGCGCCTATGACATGATGACCCTGGAGGATGGCCGCGAGGTAGTGAACCCTGACACCTTCCACTACATCGAGCAGACGCCGGTAGGCCTCATGGGAACCATGTCCGCCGTATTCCGCGGCATGCTGGAAGCGGCGGAAATCGTATTTCTGATCTTTATCTTTGGCGCTTGTTTTGGCGTTATCGGAGAAACCGGAGCGATTGAGGCCGGTCTGGTCAAGGCGTCAAAGGCTCTTGCGGGCAAAGAAGTGGTAATTATTCCAGTATTAATGGTCATTTTTTCAGTAATGGGCGCCATCATCGGTTCGGCGGAGGACTTGCTCCCCTACATCCCGATCTGTGTAAGCCTGTGCCTGGCACTTGGCTTTGACTCCATTACAGGTACTGCCATCGTATTGTGCGGAGGGGCCGCAGGCTTTGCAGGCGCATTTCTGAATCCTTATACCGAAGGAGTGGCACAAAGCATTGCAGGACTGCCGATGTTTTCGGGGCTGGGGTACAGATTAGTGGTTTACGGATGCCTGGTGCTTCTGACCATCACCTTTGTATTTATCTATGCCAGAAGAGTTAAGAAAAACCCACAGCTCTCGCCGATGTACCAGATTGACCAGGCGAGAGAGGACAAACTGGAGCTGGACGAAGGAACTCATCCTTTCGGCATACGGCAGAAGCTCATCCTGATCGCCCTGGCAATCACCGTTGGTCTTCTGGCTTATGGAACCATTCAATGGGGATGGTATTTTGAGCAGATTGCAGGTCTATTCTTCGGACTGGGTATCGTGTCAGCCATTTTGGGTGGACTGTCTGTGAACCAGTTTGCCAATGCCATGGGAAGAGGCATGGCCGACATCGCAACAGGTGCGCTGGTCTGCGGCTTTGCGAGAGGTATCATGGTCGTGCTGACCGACGGCAACATCATTCACACGATTCTCCACGCCACGGCAAATATGCTCATGAAACTGCCATCGGTCATTTCGGCCATCGGCATGTACATCTTCCAGTGCCTGCTCAACTTTGTCGTTCCGTCAGGAAGCGGACAGGCGGCAGTATCTATGCCGATCATGGCGCCGCTATCGGATCTGGTCGGCGTTACGAGACAGACAGCCACATTGGCATTCCAGTTGGGCGACGGCATTTCCAACATCTTTACGCCGACGTCGGGATATTTCATGGCGGCTCTTGCTCTGGCAAAGATTCCATGGGAAAAATGGGCAAAATGGATTCTGCCTTTGATCGGTCTGCAATACCTGCTTGGCGCGGTTCTGATTGTGATTGCACACCTGATGAATTGGGGACCATTTTAAGTTAAGAGGTAATTGATGAATAATTATGAGAAGATAGTAGAAGCGGCGGAGGAGACGATCCGCCGCTATCACAAAAACCTTGTAGAACTCAACGATGACATTGCTGATCATCCTGAGGTTTCGACCAAGGAGTTTGAAACCTCCAGGAAAATGTCAGCACTGCTGGCCCAAGAGGGGTTTCAAGTCATTTATCCCTTCGCCGGTCTTGACACAGCGTTCAAGGCCCACACAGGCAAAGAGCATAAATACAAAATCGCGATTTTGGCCGAATACGACGCACTGCCAGAACTGGGCCACGCCTGCGGACACTGCCTCAGCGGCTGTATCAGCCTTCTTGCCGGTCTTGGACTGAAAGATCTGGAGGATCAGCTGGATGCAGAGATTCACATCATCGGGACGCCGGACGAGGAATACGACGGCGGCAAGGTGAAGATGTGCAGAGCCGGGGCATTTGACGGCTATGACATGGCCATGATGGTGCACCTGTATGATTCCAATCAGCTCTATACCAAGCTTCTGGCAATTGACACCTATACCTACTATTTCCACGGACAGGCGGCTCATGCGTCGGCATGTCCGTGGGAGGGGCGCAACGCCTTCAACGCCAGCCAGCTGATGTTTCATGCGGTGGATATGTTGCGGCAGCATGTGACACCTGATGTGAGGATTCACGGGATCATCAGGAATGCGGGAGAGGCGCCCAATATCGTGCCGGAAGAGAACGCCTTGGAGATGTATATCCGTGCACTGGAGCGGGAAAATCTTAACGAGGTGGTGCGGAAGATCGACGACTGTGCCAGAGGTGCGGCCATTGCCACCCAGACCACTTGGGAAAAGAAGGCTACAGCAGAAGTCTTTGACAACATGAAGCAGAACCCTTTCGGCATTGCACAGCTGGGACAGGTTTACGAAGAACTTGACCTGCCCTTAAACGGCAATGCGGAGGAAATCTTCGGTTCTTCGGATACAGGCAATGTAAGTATGATCTGCCCGGTATTCCATCCCACTTTGCAGGTGGTGGATCAGGGCGTGGCAGTCCATACGCGGGAGTTCGCCGAGGCCATGAAGTCAGAGCGGGCGCATCAGGCGCTGGAGACAGGGGCGCGGATCATCTGCAGGCAAGTTGCAAAACTGCTCTGCGACCCGAAAAATATGGAAAAACTGAAAGAGGATTTTGAGAGGTAAAGACCATGGTATATGTATGGATGTTCCTTCCTGCCATCTGCTCAGCAGTGGCGCTGGCCGTTTCCCTTGCCTACGGACGGGAGAAAAGCGCCTTGGTGATCGCAGCAGTAGCGGCCATGTCCGTGTTTCTTCTGGTCAAAGACACCTTGCCGCTGCCAGGGGCAGTCAACGCGGTAGCGGCAGCCTTTGCTTTGACGTATCTGGCGATTTCCATCTATCTCGCCGTGAAGAAAAGAAAAGAGCGTGACGCAAAATGCTAGACACCTTGATTACAGACGGCTGCTATCCTGATTTTGGAAGAGATAGAATGATAGAAGCAAATATCGGAATTGAAAATGGAAAGATCAGTTATATCGGTGATCAAAGGCCGTCTGCACAAAAGCTTATCGACGCGGCAGACCGGGTAGTATCCCCTGGTTTCATAGATATCCACATGCATGAAGAGAATTTTCAAGAGGATGGGCCAGGCTATATCATCGGAGAACTGATGCTGAAAATGGGCGTCACCACAGTCTGCGGCGGCAATTGCGGTATGCAGAATCAAAGGCTTTCGCAGTTTAAAAGGATGATTGAACGCCTGGGCGGCGCACCTGTCAATTATGTCATGCTGGCGGGGTATAATCAGATGCGCTATCTCCTGGGAATAGGCCATAATGAGAGGATTTCTCCAAAGCAGCAGCGGCAGGTGCTGGATTTGCTGCGTGAGGAACTGGAGGAAGGCGCCAGGGGTATTTCCTTTGGCATAGAATACGACCCCGCTGTCACCTTTGACGAGATGGCGGAGGCTTTGACGCTGCTTCATGGCAATCAAAGCTACCTGACGACGGCACATTTTCGCCAGTCGGCAGACGGGGCACTTGACTCAATCAAAGAGATGATTAAACTGTCTGAAGTTTCGGGGACAAAGTTTCAGATTTCTCACCTGGGCAGCTGCTCGGCTACGGGACAGATGGCGGAGTCTTTGGAACTCATTGACGAGGCGAAGAAGAAGCATTTGGGGGTCGACTTCGATATTTATCCTTATAACGCTTTTTCCACATTGATTGGCAGCGAGGTGTTCGAAAAGGAGAGCCTGGATCAGTGGTGCAAAGACATCGGAACCATCATGCTTACCCAGGAGCCATACAAAAATGTCTATTGTACAGAGGATCTGCTCCAGAAGGCCCGGTCAGAGTATCCCGATATGCTGGCGGTGGGTTTTATCATGGATGAAGAAGAAATCGCACAGGCGATGAGCCATAAATGCGGTATGATAGCCAGTGACGGCATCTTGAATAAGGGAAAGGGACATCCCAGAGCGGCTGGAACTTTTCCACGAGTTTTGGGAAGATATGTCAGGGAACAAAAGAGATTGTCCCTGCTGGACGCCTTGCGGAAGATGACGCTGTATCCTGCAGAAAGGCTGTCTCTGTCTGCAAAGGGGCGTATTGTCGTCGGTGCTGACGCGGATCTGACAATCTTTGACCCGGAGACGATTTTGGATTGTGCGTCCTACGATAATCTATATCAGCAGCCGGAAGGGATTGATTATGTGCTCATCGGCGGATGCGTGGCCTTGGACCATAAACAGGTCGCAGACGACAGACTGGGAAGTTTTATTTCCTTCTTTTAGTCAATGCTGGCGAGACAAGGCCTGGAAGAATCTTTTAATTCTTAAAAATTCTTAAAAGAGTGTACTTTCTACCGAAAAATGTGTTACTATGTTTTTAGAGATTAATATTTCCAAGAATAGCAGCATCATTACAGAAGGGAAGAAGGTCATGAAGAGTTTAAAGAGGCTCATCTGCATTTCGCTGTCGACAGGCATGATTTTTTCAGCGACGGCTATCTGTGTATTTGGACAGTCAGTAGACGCAGTAAATCAGGGGAATGTAAGAGACAGTTCGTCTAAAGAACTAAAAGTGCAAGTGATGGATACGGGAAATCGTTTCCCGAACGTGGAGAATGCTTCGTCATTTCCTAAACTGAAAATCAACAGAAAAGGCGCCAAAATCGGCAGAGGGGAAAAGCTGAGACTGAAAGCCTTCTATTATCCGCCAACCCAGAAAGGCAAGAATTTTCGCTGGATGTCGACCGATCGAAAAGTAGCTAAGGTGACGTCAGATGGCATCGTAAAAGGTATCAGTCCGGGCAGGACCAATATCATAGTATCACTGCGCTCAAACCCTGGCATCAGGGCAGTTTGCAAAGTTACCGTAGGCTATACGATCAAATACCATGCCAAAGGCGGCAGACTGGCCAGAAGAAGTCCGCGTGTCTACTATAACGAAAGAGTCACCCTCAAAGACCCGGTAAAAAAGGGTTATGAGTTCAAGGGATGGTATACGGACCGAAGCCGCACGAGAAAGATTACTTATATTGACAAGGATGCGGAGCGAGACTATACGCTCTATGCGAAATGGGAGAAAGAATAGGACACGAAGTGTATATAGAAAAGGGGCTGTCGCATTAACGAAGAAACGGCGTAAAGCATTGTTTTCTGGATACGTTA
>URXI01000228.1 GCA_900551775.1 uncultured Eubacterium sp.
AAAATGAATGGAAGATTCTCGGCTATCTCATCAGGCATCAGGGAGAAATCGTTTCCAGAGTTCAGTTGATCGACTATCTGTGGGATCATCAGATCTTCATCGACGACAACACCCTGAGCGTCAATATGACTCGCCTGCGCGGACGTCTTACCGAACTCGGTGTAAGCGATTTCATCATCACAAAACGGGGCATGGGCTATCTGATTCCCTGAGACTATGGAGGTCACCGATGAAACTGATTCACTATTTAGAAGACAAAGCTTCCGTCCTGCTGATCAATGGCGCAGGGCTCTTTTTGTTATCTCTGTTTCTGCGCCTTTCAGGCAGCCGCAGTACAGACGTTCTGCTCATCGCCGTTCTGTGGCTTTTCATCCTCTTCACATGGCTGCTGGCAGATTTTCATCATCGTAAGAAATATTTTTCCCGGCTTTTCGCACAATTGGCAGAACTGGATCAGCCCTATCTCATCTCCGAGGTCATGGAATCCACTCCTCGTCTCACAGACAGGCTGTACCGCGAAATCCTCCGTACCTCCAACCGATCTGTCATCGAAAAGATCCATTGTCTGGAAGATGGGCAGCGAGACTATAAGGAGTACATTGAGCAATGGGTTCATCAGGTAAAACTGCCTCTCACTGCCGCCAGGCTGATCTGTGAAAATAATACCGACAAAGACAGCCCGAGACTCCAGATGGAGCTGGGGAAAATCGACCAGTTGATCGAGCAGGTGCTCTTTTATGCGCGCACGGAGCACGCATATCAGGACTATCTGATCCACCCGGTGAATCTGCGGCAGGCTGTACTCTCTGCCATCGCCGAAAACAAAGCCTACTTTATTCAAAAAGGAATGCAGATCGACCTGGATTTGCCAGAAACCGCTCCGTTCATCGTATCCACCGACGAAAAGTGGGTCGTTTTCTTGCTGAATCAGATTTTTTCCAACTGCATCAAGTACAGCCGTGGGAGTAGTCCCGGCGTGCGCATCTCTGCCCGGGACGCACACCAGAGGGTGATACTAATCATCGAAGATAACGGATTGGGGATTGCTAAAGAAGATCTGGGACGAATTTTCGACAAGGGTTTTACTGGAAAGAACGGGCGGACGGGCGTCAAATCCACAGGTATCGGTCTCTATCTCTGCAAACGTCTCTGCGACAAGCTTTCCATCGGCATCGCCTGCGAATCCGTCGAGAACCAGTTTACACGGATTTTGCTGACCTTTCCCGATTCCGATTTTCATAAATCCAGTAATCTTTCAAAAATGTAAGACTCCTGTAATCAAGACACATACCAAGAGAGCTTTTTGTTCTGTACAATCAAAGTAAGAACAAAGAGGGAGTGATGAGAATGAATGAAATAATACGTATTTGTGATGTAGAAAAATACTATGGCAACGGAAGCAATGTGGTCAAAGCTGTGGACCGCGTCAGTTTTCAGGTAGAAAAAGGAGAGTTTGTGGGAATCATGGGTGCGTCCGGCTCCGGCAAATCCACGCTGCTCAATCTGCTGGCCGCCATCGATCATGTGACCAGCGGCCACATCTACTTCGGAGCTCTGGATATCACCCAGCTCCCAGAAGAAGCCCTTGCCGATTTTCGAAAAGAAAGCCTGGGCTTCGTGTTTCAGAACTACAATCTGCTGGACACCCTGACCATTGAAGAAAATATCACCCTGGCGCAGACTTTGCAGAATAAGAAGAAAAAAGAAATTCAGAGAGAGACATCGGCCATCATGAACAGGCTGGAGATTGCAGACATCCGCAGCAAATTTCCCGATCAGGTATCCGGCGGCCAGAAACAACGCTGTGCCTGTGCCAGAGCCCTGGTTAATAAGCCGAAACTGATCCTGGCTGATGAACCTACCGGCGCCCTGGATTCTCACTCCGCCGGCATGCTGCTGGAAACCTTCTGCAAGATGAACAAGGAGCTTGCAGCGACCATCCTGATGGTGACCCACGACCCTTTTTCGGCCAGCTATTGCAGCCGCATTCTATTCCTGAAGGACGGACAGATCTTTCACGAGCTGATCCGCGCTGACAAAGACAGGCGGGAGTTCTTAAATCAGATTCTGGATGTCCTCGCCCTGACGGGAGGTGACAGCCGCCATGCTCTTTAAGTTATCTCTGCGCAACGCGAAACGTTCCATGAAGGACTATCTGATTTATCTGCTCACCATGACGGGCATCGTCGCCTTCATGTTCGCCTTCGATGCTCTGATTTTCACCGATATCGTCCAAAGCCTGTGGGAAACTGCTATGATGATGGCAGTCATGGTAGGCCTCGTGACCTTTTTCATCATCTTCATCGTCGCCTGGCTGATCAATTATATGGTTCACTTCATGCTGGAAAAACGCAGCCGGGAGTTCGGCACCTATCTCCTGCTGGGTATGCGTAAAAAAACAGTTTCCAAGCTCTATATGCGGGAAAATATGATCCTGGGCGCCGCCTCACTGATCCTCGGCGTTCTTGCAGGCATGGTGCTGCAGCAGGTGCTCATGAGCGTCTTCTACCACTTGTTCAGTCAGGATTATCAGGTACAGTTTGGCGCCTTTCACTGGTGTCTCCTTCTGACCTCTGGCTGTTTCGGACTCTGTTTCCTCCTGGCTCTGCGCCATAACCGGAAAATATTCAAGAAGATGACGATCTCGGCTCTGATGGAAATGGAAGAACAGCCAAAAGCGGCAGAAACCGGCAGAGAAAAATGGAAACAGTGGTTATTTCCTGCATCTGTCTGTTATTTTGTCATCTTTTTCCTATTGATGTATCGGAGCCATTACAGCACTCTTGGTGTCATCACCCTGAGCCTGCTTTTCCTCGCCGCCATCTACCTATTCTATCATGGTCTGGCAGCCTGGCTCGTTCAATATATTCACCGGGGCGGCAGGCTGGTGTACCGGCCAGATGGACTCTTCCTTCTGCGCCAGCTTTCAGGAAAAATCCGCACCATGCGGTTTACCATGGGCACTCTGACAATTCTGTTCACTATCTCACTGCTGGGAGGCAGCGTAGCGATGATGTTCGCCAGCTACCAGAAAGAAGCCATCCATAACGCAGTCCCCTTTGACTTGATGCTGGCCAGTGAAAGCCCTGATGATCAATTTACAGAGGAATTCACTTTTCTTAAAAAGGAAGGCGTAAAGGTAAAAGAACGTCAGATCTATCAGATTTATCAGAATGGCGGCCATCAAATGAACGACTATCTGTATACGCATGTGGCCAACTATGGAGACCGCTATACAGATAAAGCGGGCGAGCCTGACCGAAAGGCAATCGCCGCCGATTCCTTTAATTATTACGATTATGACACCTACATGGCCGCAAGTGACTATAATGCGCTGCGCCATCTATTGGGATACAGCAGCGTCACTTTGAGAGACAGCGAGTACCTGCTCCACGTGAAGAATCGGGTGCTGCATGATATAGACGACGACTTTCTGCAAAGATCCCTTTCTGTAGGCGGCAGAACCCTCACCTATGCAGGCGCGAGGACCGAAGCCTTTGCCCAAAACGGGGTCAACGGCGCAGACTACATCATCGTGGTTCCAGATCAAGTGACAAAAGAAATGACAGCCTATTATTCGGCTGTGGCGCTGTCGCTTTCAGAAGCGCCAGAGGAGGGACTGCAGGAAAAACTTGAAGCGGTCTACTATCACAAGCGAGGCATGTTGACGGACAAAGAGGCCGAGGAACTGGAAATGGCACTAGAAGACCGTAAAGCCACCCAGGCGGAGAAACTAGCCCTGCAGAGGAGCAGGGCCATGGCAGACTTGCCAAACGGCTCTGACCAGATCATGACCATCGGCAGATACGACGCAGCTGTGAAAGCAGAAGTCACGGTAGAAATGCTCTCGTTGATTTCTTCTGTCACCTTCCCTCTCGCCTATATCGCACTGATCTTCCTCTGCGTAGCCCTGACAATTCTGGCCGTACAGCAGGTTTCGGATTCCAGCCGTTACCGCTACCGCTACGACGTGCTGCGAAAGATGGGGGTCAGCGGCAGAGGCATCTGCAAAATCGTCCGAAAACAGCTGTCCATGTATTATCTGGTCCCTATCGCGCTTTCCCTCCTTCTCAGCGCCTTCATCGGCATCTTTGCAGGAGAGAAATTCGTCTTTTATACCGGTACGCAAGCCAGCAGTTTCTCTTATTTTGCTATCTCTGTCCTGGTATTCCTGGCAGTCTACCTCCTCTATTTTGCTGCAACCTATCTCGGTTTCAAGCGCAATGTCAGCGAAACCTTCATCAGACTGGAATAGAAACGTACATCTAAAAGGGACCGCCCGAGCAGGCAGTCCCTTTTCTTATCAGCTTTTAAATTTCTTCCAATACTTGGTGTATAAATCGTCTGCAGCCGGTCCCAGGTTCATCAGGGCTTCGCATTTTTCCAGCACCGCATCTTCTGGGAATAGGACGCCCATCTTAGCGGCGTCGTTCTTGACGCTGTCGATAACGCTGATGTTCGGAATGGAGTAGGTCAGGTAATCGAAATTCTTCATCGCTACCTTCTTCTCCAACATAAAGTTGATCCACTTCTCTCCATTCTCCTTGTTCTTCGCCGTCTTCGGGATCGCCCAGGCATCCGTAAAGTCCTCACTGCCTTCCTTCGGCACCACATAAGCCAGGTCCGGATTCTCCTCCTGGCAGTAGAGCACCTCGCCGTTCCAGATGACGGCGATATCGGCAGAGCCGCCCAGGATGATATCCCTGGCTGAATCGTTGGCATACTTGTACACCAGCGGTTTCTGCTCTGTCAGATATTCGGAGGCTTCTTTGATCTCCGCCTCAGAGGTGGTATTGAGGGAATAGCCTTTCGCCTTCAGTGCGATGGCAAGGGTGTCTCTCATACTGTCAGGCATGACGATCTTCCCCTTGTATTTGGCGTCCCACAGATCGTTCCACGAGGTGATGGATCCTTCAGGAATCTTGTTGAGATCGTACAGAATACCCAGGGTTCCCCATGTATGCGGCACGGAATATCTGTTTCCCGGGTCAAAGTTTTCCGCTACCTGCAGGTACTTCTGATCCAGGTTTGCTACATTCGGTATGTTGGAGTAATCGATTTCATCCAAAAGTCCTTCTCCGATCATCTTGTCAATCATGTAGTCCGAACCACAGACCACGTCGTAGCTGACGGAGTCGTTCTTAATGACGGGATACATCTCTTCGTTGGTGTCAAAGGTATCCATGACCACTTTGATGCCCGTCTCCTTCTCAAATTCTTTGACCAGGGTCGGATCGATGTAGTCGCCGAAACAGTAGACGTGAACCTCTTTGCCGCTGCCGCCGCCGGAAAATCCGCTGAGGAACAGGGTTCCCCCCAGTATAAAGACCACCAGGGTGGTAA
Source organism: uncultured Eubacterium sp. (assembly GCA_900551775.1). Classification (GTDB taxonomy): domain Bacteria; phylum Bacillota; class Clostridia; order Peptostreptococcales; family Anaerovoracaceae; genus Senimuribacter. The sequence goes on from URXI01000228.1 coordinate 5,344, forward strand.
GTACCGCCATGATCCGCTTCTTGCTCTTGCCGTCCTCTTTGTTCGATGCCACGTTGGCGGTCACCAGGATGACCAGCACGGTTACAAAAATCAAGGTAGACAAGGCGAAGAGAGTCGGCCGGATGCCCACCTTCACCTGGCTGTAAATCAGGGTGGAGATGGTATTGATCCCTGCGCCTCTCGTAAAATGCGTGACGACGAAGTCATCTACGGACATGGTGAAGGCGAGGAGAAATCCAGATACGATGCCGGGTCTGATGTCCGGCAGGACCACCTTGTAAAAGGCGTAAATCGGCGTCGCCCCCAGATCCAGCGCAGCCTCGTAGGTGTTCCCCGAAAGCTGTTTGAATTTCGGCATGACGGACAGAATCACGTAGGGAATGCAGAAGGTGATGTGTGATAAAAGCACCGTTCCCCAGTTCAGTGAAATCCCAAAGACCAGGAAGGTCATCATCAGAGAGATGCCGGTCACGATATCCGCATTGAGAAGCGGTATATTGTTCAGCCCCATGATCGCCGTCTCTGAGCGCTTTTTCATGGCCATGATGCCGATGCAGGCCAGGGTGCCGATGATCGTCGCGATGGTCGCTGCCGCTAAAGCAATGGTAAAGGTATTCCATATGGCTTCCATGATCATGCTGTTTCCCAGCATTTCCTTGTACCACTTCAGGGAGAATCCCGTCCAGATGGACATGGACTTGCTGTTGTTGAAGGAAAATACCATCAGCGTCAGGATGGGCAGGTACAGGAACAGGATGATGAGGATCAGGTAGATCCGTTTTCCAAGCTTCTTCATATCAGCGTCCCCTCCCCTTCTTTATCCAGCTTGCCCAGGGCAGCCATGCTGATGACGATGAAGATCATCATGATCAGGGAGAGGCCGGAACCCAGGTTCCAGTTGGAGCTGGTAGTGAACTCCTGCTCGATGATATTGCCGATCAGGTTGATCTTGCCGCCGCCCAGCATGTTGGAGATGACAAAGGTGGTCAGGGACGGCACGAAGACCATGGTCACGCCGCTGGCAATGCCCGGCACGCTCAGCGGAAGCAGGATGTCGAAGAGCACTCTCTTCTTTGTCGCTCCCAGGTCGTAAGCAGCTTCGATGATATGGTCGTCAATTTTCATCAGTGTATTGAAAATCGGCAGCACCATGAAGGGCAGAAAGTCGTAGACCATGCCCAGGACGATGGCAGCCGGCGTGTTGATGATCGCAAGTTCCGGCAGGTGCAGGAATGCCAGCAGATTGTTGAGGATTCCCTCTTTTTCCAGTATGACCTGCCATGCCATGGTGCGCAGCAGGAAGTTCATCCACATGGGCAGGACGAAGAGAAAGATCATAAATCCCTTCTGCCCGATGCGGCTGTTTTTTAAGATCAAAGCCAGCGGAAAGGCCAGCAGGAAACAAATCACCGTGCTGATCAGAGCCAGAAGCAGGGCCAGCCCCAGGGCCTGTGCGTGCTCCGCGCCAAAGATCGCCGTGATATTATTCCACGTAAAAGTGCCGCTGCGGTCTGTAAATCCGTAGTAAGCGATAACCGCCAGAGGAATCAGAGTGCCGCAGGCTATCCAAATCAGAAAGGGGCTTGCAAGTAATTTTCTAGACATCGATTTCTATCGCCTCCTCTTCCTTGGACTGCGGTTTGTGCATGATCTGGATGTTTTCCGGTGTCACATCCAGGCTGACCCGGGTTCCCACCGGGTAGCTTTTGGTATTCTGCGCCAGCCAGAGGAAGCCGCC
>URXI01000229.1 GCA_900551775.1 uncultured Eubacterium sp.
AAATGCTCTCCACCCACTGCTGTTCACGTTCAACATATACAGCCACCTTGGTGGATGTGGAGCCCGGGTTGACGACCAGAATTCTATAGTCCATCGGTAGTTCTCCTTTCTCAGTCCTCTATAAAACACCATTAAGAAATCAAAGAAGCCAGCGCCAGGGAGACGAATTTCTCTTCTGTGGACGCGCCTCTTGAAGTGAGTACGACGGGCACCTTTGCGCCGATGACTACACCTGCCATCTTGGAGCCGCCACACAGCACCATGGCCTTGTGCATCAGGTTTCCTGCCGCAATAGTCGGCACCAGGAACATATCAAAGTCACCGCAGTAAGGACAGTCATACTTCTTCGTCTTGGCAATTTCTTTGCTCATGGCGATATCAAAGGAAATAGGTCCGACGATGTCGCATCCCGGAATTTCGCCGCTTCGGTTCATCTCGATCAAAGCTGCCGCATCTACGGTTTCTACCATTTTAGGATTCACCTTCTCCACAGCAGCCAAAACCGCCACTGACGGATTCTCTACACCCAGCTTGTGAAGAACTTCTACGCAATTGAGCACGATGTCCCTCTTCTGTTCCAGAGTAGGATAAGGGATCATGCCACCATCGGATACAGCCAGCAGTCTTTCCATCTGCGGTACTTCTGTGTAGGCGAAAACGCACATGGCCCTGCCCGTATGGAGGCCGTTCTCCTTTTTCACCAAAGGTTTCAGCACGTCCTTGGTGTCCAGCATGCCCTTCATGATGAATTCGGCTTCGCCTTTCTTGATCAGCTCCACAGCTTCTATACCGCAGTCGGCTGCGGTCTCCGCATTGATCATCCTGTAGTCTGCGGGCACTTCGCCCAGCTCCCTGAGGACTTTTTCGATTTCATCAATCTTTCCGATCAAAATCGGTCTCACCAAATTGATCTTCTCGGCTTCTACGATCGCTTCCAGCACGTGTCTGTCCGCTGCGCCGGCAACCGCCACCGTCTTGGTGTGTGGATTCTGTTTACATTGTTCAACCAGCTGGCTGAATTTGCTATAAGCCATTTCTATATCTCCTTCTGCAAACAATCCCAATGTCCGCTTTTCTGTCATTATCTATGATACATTCATTTTAACGAATCCTATGTCCAATGTCAAATTATTTTTTAGGTTTTATAACTTTTTGTTTGACATCGATCAGAGATTCTTTTCTACTACAAAAAGAACAGGCAAAATTCCCTTACATTTTGCCTGTTCTTCTTATGCCTTTTTTCAAAAATGCTCTAACTGCTTTCTTTCGTGATTATTCTAGTAAGATTGCGCAGAAAAGTCAAGTAGTTTAGGCGAATACACAATAATTTTATTGTTTTTTCTAGCCAGAGTACCAATTTATTCATTTTTCAGATTTCATCAATCAGCCTAATGAATTTTTTGTAGACTTCTTCCAATGGCAGAAAGAGGTCGTAAGCCGCCGCAGAATTGTCGCTGCGGAAATGTCCCATTATTTCGTCAGTCATGGTGAAAATCGGTGTCAAGCCCAGGTTGGCGGCCACGCCTTTGAGGGTATGTATGTACATCTGCGCATCCTCGTCTCTGCCTTCTTCTTTTGCCCTCACCGCATCGGCAAAACTGGTATCAGCCAGGAACTTCTTGAGGATCCGCTTGTAAAGCTCCTCGTTGTTCATAAACCTCTCCATGGTTCCTGCTATATCCACTCCATTCGCTTTTAGCTGATCTAAATAGTCGCTCATCTGTCTGCCTCTTTCCGTCTATGGACAAGATAAACTGTCACAGGAATAATCGCAGCAAAGCTAAAAACTAGACCACACAGAATACATACGAATTTGGCAAATTCTTTTTTATCTTTTCTAAACATCTCTCCACCCTCCTTCTTGTCATCATACCATAAAACGAAAGCGGGGTCAATGAATGTTGTTCCGTGGAAAACGGCAAACCTGTGAGAATCAGCTCCTAAGAAAATCGGCTCCGTTACAACAGACTGGCTTCATCGGCTTTCATGTGTTTGCCGTATCCTGTACAATCACGTTAGGCTTTTTGAGTATATCCAGTAAGCGTCAAAAAACCTAACTTTATCGTAAAGAACACGCGTCGTATACCCCCTGCCCCTACATACCGGCAAAGGCTCCGTATGATAAGAATCATATCACAAAGCCGCAGGCCATTTTCGACCTGCGGCTATGCTTCTATCCATTTTTATTCGTCCAAAGTCTCTTTTCTTCTGATTACGTAGAGTCCTGCCAGTGCAGCGCTCAAGACCGCCAGCCAGCCAAAGAGCATCTGATCATCTCCTGTCTTCGGCGCGTTCTGATTCCCATCAGAATCCTTGGAACCATCGGCCCCGCCGTTTTGATCCGGCTTCCCCGGTTTGTCAGCAGGATCTGCGCCAGCCTTCTTGTACACGGCCTTGACGACAGCGTCGCTTTCTGCCATGGTGAAGGTGGTTTCCCTGCTGTCCGCATCGGCAATGGTGCCCTTTCCTTCTGCAAGAACCCATCTGTCAAAGACCTTGCCTGCGGCGGCTTTGTCCCCTTTGATGGCCACTTCGGTTCCCGCTGCGTAGGTGCCGCTGCCTGTGCCATTTTTTACGGTCAACTGGTATTGCTGCGGCACCGGCTTTTCTTCGTCCTTATAGGTTGCCGTAACTGTTGCGCTGCCAAAGCCCATGGTAAAAGTGGTCTTGCTCTCTGCCGCGTTTCCTATGGTGCCTTCTCCCTTGGTCAGCACCCACTTGTCAAAGACCTTTCCCTCGGCCGGGGCGTCCGCCTCGATGACCGGCTTGGAACCGTAGGTATAGGAGCCGTCGCCTGTTCCGTTCTCCACGGTCAGGTAATAATAGGACGGACCAGTGTATTCTGGCTCTTTGACAGTGAAGGAAATGCTCCGGCCAGCAACTTCCACGTCGCCTGGACCATCTGCGCCATCACCAAGAGCGGCAACGGGGTCGTTCCACTTTCCATCTTCATAGGTCTGTGTCTTATACTGAATCGACAAAGTGTATTCGCCTGGTGGCAGCGAGGTCGTATCTACTGTCGCTCGATATGGTCCTTGAACAGGAAAGGATCCGTCAAAGCTGGTGTTGCCATCATAACCCTGCACCCTCCAGCTGACCGGCACGTCCCGCTTTTCTCCAATTAGATTAGTCCCTCCCAGAACTGGCGCCTCAAAGGTGAGCGGGGTGCCCTGGGTGACTGTCTGCCCAGGCTGTATACCGTTGATAAAAGGAGTAAAGTCAATATTACGTAACACCTTCTTTGATGAGGATCCTGTTTCCACCTGAATGATCCCCCTTTCCGGCAGGATGCTGCCACCTACCACTGTCGCATATCCTTCATTGGGCGACGGAGATAAGGTTACACTCACCTTCTCCGTCTCAAACTTGTAGTCGATGTCCACGGTTCCCCAGGCTGGTTCATAAGGAAAGGCTAGTTGAAAACCATTAGGACACACTAACACCTTAATAGGTGAGCTTGTGCACGTAAGTATAGTCAGACTATCATAACTCTGAACAGATAATACCGTCAGGCTCTTACACTGGCTGACATCCAGCTCAGTTAGATTAGGTAATGAAGAAATATTATACAGAATAGTAAACCCATTATTCGCAGCATTCAGCGTCGTCAGCGAGTTTGGCAGCTTCGGCAGACTCGTAAGGCCGCATTCGTTACAGGTCAGTGTAGTCAGACTTGTCAACCCGTCCAGATTTGGAAGACTCGTCAGTGGATTGAGGGAAACATTCAGGGTGTCCAGGCTGGTGAACTTCTCGATGCCGGTCAGGTTTGTGATCCCCTGCCCGTGGGCATCCATCGTCGTCACAGCCGCCAGCTCAACATCGCTCAGCTCGTCATCTTTCGGGCTACTGGTATCAAACGTCTTCACAAACTCCCTGAAATTCTCGTCAAGGAAGTTGCTGGCGACAATTGCCACCTCACCGCCGCCTGCAGCCTCGCCGTCTGCATATACCGCGGCCGGAACCATGGTCAGGGTCATGGCCAGACAGCACAGCAGCGCCAGCAGACGCTTTGCTATTTTATTTCGTGTCATATTCGACTCCTCCTTTAAATCTTTCAAAAAGAACAATAATTCCTATCTCTAATATGACAGATTTTTGAAAATAATCAATAGATTTAGCGCAAGCCGTCGTTTTACTGCGCAAACCGTATGTCTGGCACCAAAAAAAGGGCCGCGCCACATTTTTCCATGTGGCGCGGCCCTTTTGAACCGGCTTTGACAGCCTCTATTTTTCGCCTGCCTCTTCTTCTTTCTGCGCCTGTTTCTTAAAATAAACGTGGTACAGGATGTAGCCTGCAATCGGAATGGCTACACCGATGACAGAGTTCCTCGGATCCTCCCACAGTGTGGTGACCAGCACCACCAGGGACAGCAGGATGGTCACTGCAGGCAGCACCGGATAGCCCCAGACCTTGTACGGCCGTTCCATATCCGGATATTTCTTTCTGAACACGTAGACCGAGGATACCCCCAGGGTGTAGTAAATCCATGCGCAGAAGGCTACCAGGGCAGTCAGCTGCTCAAAGGTTCCAAACAGAATCAGGGCGCAGGATACCACCATGGTAGCAATCTGTGCGTTGACAGGGGTTCCCGTCTTCGGATTGATCTTAGCGAAGACCTTGAAGAACCGCTTGTCTCTGGCCATGGCGAAGTATTCTCTCGGATAGGCCAGGATACAGCCGTTGCAGGAGCCGAAGATGGCGATCAAAGCGCCGATGGTGACCAGAACTGCCCCCGGTTTACCGAAGAGGGCTTCTGCCGCCATGGTTCCCGGCGCCTCCGTCGCTACGATTTCGTCAATCGGCAGCACCTTCAGCAGTGCGAAGTTGAACAGCACGTATACCAGTGTCACGCCCAGGACACCGATGGTGACGGCTTTTGGCAGATCTTTCTTCGGGTTCTTCAACTCTTCCGAAACGATGTAAACAGAACTCCATCCGTCATAAGCCCAAAGTGCTGCTACGATGGCGAGAGCAAAGGCGCTCAGCGGGTTCATGCCCTGTCCCGGCACGATATCCATAGGATTGTTCATCTCACCCATGATGAAGCCACAGGCGATGATGATGGCGATGGGCACCAGCTTGGCGATCATGAAGATGCCCTGCACGTCGCCGCCCTTTTTGACGCCGGCCATGTTGATCAGTGATAACGCGATGATAATTGCGATGGCCATGGCTTTGATCTGCCATTCCGTCAGCGGCACCAGGATGCTGAAGTAGGTCGAAAATCCGACGGCAAGGGCGCTGATGGATCCTGACTGCGAGATAAAGAAGTCCGTAATCCCCATAGAAAAACCGATTCCCGGTCCATAGGCTTTTGAGATGTAGTTGTATGTACCTCCTGCCTGCGGCATGGAAGTTCCCAGCTCCGCATAGCACAAAGCCGCCATCAGGGACATGAGCCCGGCGATGACCCATGCCAGTACGGCAAAGCCCGCTGACAGACCCGATCTTGAGAGTACATAGGTACTGACGTAAAAGATACCGGAACCGATCATGATTCCACCGACGATGGATACGCTGTGGAACAAGCCCAGTTCTTTTCGCAGACCCGCGTTTGTTTCTTGTTTCTTAGACATAATTTCCTCCATAATTATATAATTTCAATATTTGGATGATCCAAATGAACCGACAAGTAGTTGATCAGCTGCTTCGTCTTACCGTCCAGGCGGTCAAATTCTTCGACCCGGATGGTCAGCCTGCTTTTTTCAGCCAGGTGCTCCAGCAGCTTTTTGATCGAATAAAAGAGATAGATCTCCGGCAGATTCTGTCCGTCCAGCCGGTCTGAATACTGTGGGAACAAAATAGCCAGCCCCCGTTTCAGACAGTCTGGCACCAGGCTGCCGTCTTCCACCACAGGTTCCAGCAGGGGATAGATGCATTCGTAATCCATGGGCGAAGACCTGGCTGGACCCAGAACGAAGGTGCGGCTCTGCTGCAGCTTTTCCGCCTGATCCCCTTCTTGGAGAACCACCTCGGAAGCCTCTTCCGAAATTTTCTGATAGAGATTTCTCGTCTCCTCCATGGGACTGATGTTCAGCTCCTCTCCCAGGATTCTCACACACTCCTTGTACTGGCAGATCGCCTTGGCTCTCTCCTTGTTTTCGTAGTAGAGCCGCATCAGTTCCAGATGCACTTCTTCTAAAAGGGGATCCATCTGCAGCAGCTTCTTGAGACAGTCGATGGCTTTCTTCGCCATGCCCTGTTTCTCATAGATTGCTGCCAGATCCTTGCAGACTCTGACCAGATTCTGATTGACTGACTCCCGTTCAAACATGAGCCATTCCTCAAAGGCTGCACTCCCCCTGACATAGATGCCAGTCAGCACGCTGCCTCGATAAGCGTCTGCGGCAGCCTGCAGGCAGCGGATCCTCTCATCTATATCCTCTGTTTCGTAACCTGCGCGCAAGTTTTGCCAAAACTCCATCATGTCCACTTTGATGTCCAGATTCTCGTTGAGACTGCAGACGTTGCGCTCGGAAGAGATGACAGATACCTCCTCACTGCATCGGCCGGCAAGCTCCTCCGTACAGACCTTTTTGATGTAGGACAGGTTCTGCCGCAGATTGGAGCGGGCGTTTTCCCCCTGCTGCTCCGGCCAGAAAATCTCGCTGAGCACTTCCTTGGAGACTACCTGTCCCTGCTTTGACGCCAGATAGAGGATCATGGCAAAGGCCTTGCTATTCAGTTTTGAAAATGCTTCTTTGCCATCAATCTCAATGTGCGGCCTCTGAAGCAGGTAAATCTTTATTTCCATTCTGCTTCCCCCTTAGCGTAGACGATCTGCCCGCCCTTCATGGTCATGGCAACGCCGATCTCATCCAGAGCCTCTGCGCTGACAGCAAAAGGATCTTGATCCAATACGACCAGATCTGCCTGCATGCCTTCTCGAATCTGTCCGACCGCCCCTTCTACAAGGTTGGCATAAGCGCCATTGACCGTATAGGTCTTTAAGGCCTCGTAGAGGGAAATCCGCTGTTCCTCCTGGCTGTGCAGCAGGCAGGATTTGATAGAAGTCAACGGGTTC
>URXI01000230.1 GCA_900551775.1 uncultured Eubacterium sp.
GGCTAGGATCACAGGTGTCGGTATTCACACAGAGCTTGGAAAAATCGCCGACCTGATGAACAACACAGCCGAGCGGAAAACACCGCTGCAGATCACCATGGACAATTTCAGTAAGAAACTTTCGATCGGCATCATGCTCATCTGTGCCGTCGTATTCGCCCTCAACGTCTACAGAGGAATGGCTGTTGCGGATTCTCTGCTCTTTGCTGTAGCCCTGGCCGTAGCCGCAATTCCGGAGGCTTTGTCCTCTATCATCACGATTTCTCTCGCCATCGGCACTTCGAGAATGGCCGACCAAAATGCCATCATCAAGCAGCTCAATGCAGTCGAAGGGCTGGGCTGCGTTTCCATCATCTGTTCCGACAAAACCGGCACGCTGACCCAGAACAAGATGACTGTCAAAAAGCTCTATACCGGCGGCAAGATCGTGGACGCCGACCAGGCGGTCTACAGTCTGCTGCAGGCGTCAATCCTCTGCAATGACACAGCCATCGTGGACGGCGTTACTGCCGGTGACCCGACAGAAACCGCTTTGGTCGATTATTATATGACAAAACACGACGACTACGAGAAAGTGAAAGCCGACCTGCCGCGGCTCTCCGAGCTGCCCTTTGACTCAGATCGAAAGCTGATGAGCACTCTCCACAACATCGACGGCCAGTATATCATGTATACCAAAGGCGCTCTGGATGTCATTTTGGATCGTACCGCTTCTCTCAGCGAGGAAGAAAAGGAATCCATCCGTCAGTCCAACTTTGATCTCTCGAACCAGGGGCTCCGAGTTTTGGCTTTTGCCCGCAAAACCATGGCGTCTGATAAAGAGTTAACGTTTGAAGACGAATCTGGGTTTGAGTTCCTCGGCCTGGTGGCGGAATCCGCTCAAGCCGTCGCCGACTGCATGGAAGCAGGCATCAAGCCGATCATGATTACAGGGGATCACAAAATCACAGCTTCCGCGATCGCTAAACGAATCGGTATTCTGCAAGAGGGGGATATCGCCGTTACCGGTACGGAGTTAGATGCCATGGGCGATGATGAACTCAATGAAAAGCTTCCTCACATCAGCGTTTACGCCCGTGTCAGCCCGGACAACAAAATCCGCATCGTGCAGGCCTGGCAGGATCAAGCCTGCATCGTCGCAATGACAGGAGACGGCGTCAACGATGCACCGGCGCTGAAGAGCGCTGACGTTGGTGTAGCCATGGGCATTACGGGAACGGAAGTGGCAAAGGATTCCGCTTCTATGATTTTAACTGATGATAACTTTGCCACCATCATCAAGTCCGTGCTCAACGGCCGAAATATCTACGCAAACATCAAGAACGCAATCAAGTTCCTGTTATCCGGGAACACGGCAGGGATTCTGGTAGTGCTCTTCGCATCTATCATGGCACTGCCTTCCCCGTTTACCGCTGTGCAGCTTTTGTTTATCAATCTGATTACAGACAGTCTGCCGGCTCTGGCCATCAGCATGGAGCCATCCAACCCGGCCTTGATTCACGATAAGCCGCGTCCGCGAGACGAGTCTGTTCTGACCAGGGAAACGCTGCTTCAGATCGGCCTGCAAGGTCTGGCAATCGGCGCAGCCACCATCGCCGCCTTTTATGTAGGCCTGCAGACCAGTGCAGTGACTGCATCGACGATGGCTTTCGCAACCCTGTGTCTTGCAAGACTGTGGCACGGGTTCAACTCCAGGGGGAAACAGTCAATCTTCCGCCTTGGGATTACTACTAATATATACACCATCGGGGCATTTGTTGTCGGAGCAGTCTTATTATTTGCGATCTTGCTCGTACCGTTCTTTGCAAAAGCCTTCCTGATTGCTTCTCTATCCGGAGCACAAATCGGATGGATCTGCGGTCTGGCCTTTGCACCGACGCTGCTGATTCAAATTGTCAAAATCATAAACGATCAAAAGAGCAAAAATTAAAGATCAAACTCGACACGGCATATCCTGCGGGCATCTCATGTTACTGTGAGATGCCCGCATTTTTTATGTGGGTTTCAAATATCTTCAGTGTTTCGTCGGCCACAATCAATTGACATTATATGTTAAAAATGTTAAAATAAACAAAGTTCAATTTGAGAGGTATTTATGAGTTATATCGTTACATCAAAAGAAGCCATCCTTCGATCCAGCCGTGAGTTTGTAGCTAAAAACGGGGTCCAAGCCTTGAACATGCGCGCTATTGCAAAGATGGACAGAATTTCTGCAAGCACGATCTACAGCTATTTCCCATCCAAAAGAGATTTGGTTTCTGAAACAATACAGACGATCTGGAAAGATATCTTTAAAATAGATTGTGATTACGCCAGCGTCGAAGTATTCCCTAAATACGTAGACCACCTTTATCAAAAAGCATTAAAACGGACTGCCAAATATCCAGGCTTTTTTACAGCCCATTCCCTGGCATTCTCTGTGACAGTAGAAAATGACAATTCCATTTATATCATGGAAGATTATTTCACCTTTATTGAAACAGGGTTATTAGGCGCGATTAAAGCGGACAAGGACGTCAAGGAGAATGCGTTTTCAAAAGAATTGACCAGACTTGATTTCATTCATTTCGTATTTATGAACCTGCTTTCATTGTTAGTCCAGCAGCGAGACTCCTGCAACACTCTTCTTGAAATTATTAAGAAAATCATCTATTAACTTTCCACTTGACGGGTGTTAGAGAATTGTTACTCAATTCAGATTGAACTTTGTTCATACTGACTAAATCAACACATGATGCTATGTAGAGAAAGAGCCTGATCTTTCGTATCAAGCTCCTTTATAAATTGACCAGATGATTACAGAATTCCGCTGTAATTTTAATAATGAACTGGCAGTCTTCAGTACATCCTCTGCTATCTTTAAGATAGCGCCCATGCTGCTCCTCATACCAACCTGGAATTGTTAAATCTCCAAATTCAAATTTGAATTTCTTCCATTCTTTCATCTGACCTTGGAACTTTTGATGCAGACTGTGTTCATAGGCCACATGCTCTTTCCACCTATAGGCGAAACTTCTATTATGAGGCCTTGTAAAGGAATCCGCAAGATAGTGGACGGCAACTCCGCTTCGATACCAGCCAAGAAAGCGGCTGCAGCTAGACACATTGAGGGACTTTTCAATAAAGTCCCTCCTGTACTCGTAGGAATGACCGTCAAATTTTTTCTCGCAGGTAAGCGATAAATAGGACAAAGGGTTGATATCCGGAACTAAATTTCCAAGTATGAACGCGATCTTTCTGCCATAACTCAAATGCAGTCCGGCAGCGAGAGTCTTAGCTAATAATACGTGATCTTTTGTTTCCATTTAGAACGGATTGATAGTGCCTCTTGCAATCAGCACCAGTGACAGGATTGCCAGTGCAACCAGGGCGATGGCGATAAACACCTCGTATTTTTTCTCAAAGATTTTCTTGCCGTTCTCTCTTTTGCCCAGGGCATAAACGATGATGCCTGGCGCATAGAGCACCGTCGTAACCAGAAGCATATAAAGTCCCGATGAATACAGCATCCAAAATCCATAGACGGAACCGAGGATGCCGAAGAACCTCGCCCAGGCAACCTGGCTGGCGGAGCTTTGTTCAAGGCCCTCCTTTTTAAAAGCAACCTTAGCATAGTACAGACCACTGAACAGATACGGCACCATGATCATCAGCGTGCTCAACCCGTAAAATGCCTGATAAGTGGAATCGTTAAAGAAGATTACGATCAGGAACAGCTGGATAATGCCGTTGGTCACATAGAGAGAAAACGACGGAGAGTCGTTTTTGTTGGCACGAGCAAATGCTTTCATGAACACGCCCTGCTTTGCCGCAGAATATGGACAGTCCGCTGCGATGATCGTCCAACCCAGCAATGCGCCTGCCAGTGACAATATGACACCGATGTTGATCAGCGTTGCACCCCACGGGCCCACAGCAGCCTCTAAGATTCCAGCCATCTGCGGATTCTTCAGAGTAGACATTTCTTCCGGCGTCATAACGCCTAAACTCATCACCGCTACCAGCACATAGATGACAAAGATACCCAGGAATCCGGTCATGGAGGCTTTGCCCACATCACTGGATTTCCTGGCGCGGGCGGACAGAACCACGGCGCCTTCAATTCCGATAAAGGACCAGACCGTGGCAGCCGTCGTGGCTTTGACCTGATCAATCACCGGCATCGTGCCGTTTCCCCAGAAGTTGTTTGTAAAAGTGTCCCAGTCAAATGCACCGACAAAAATCACGGCGATGACAAAGACTAGAAGCGGCACCATCTTGCTGATCGTGGCAATGACGTTGAGGGCGGCAGCTTCTTTGATACCGCGCAGCACCAAAAGATTCAGCGCCCATATCACCGCCGAAGCACAGATGATGGAGATGAGGTTGTTTCCTTCGCCGAACACTGGGAAAAAATATCCCAATGCGCCGAAGAGCAAAGTCGTATAGGATACGTTGCACAAAAGGGCGCTGACCCAGTACCCCCAGGCAGAGTTAAAACCGACAAATTCGCCAAAACCTTCTCTGGCATAGCTGTATACACCATTGGTCAGATCTGGACGTAATTTATTCAGCCCAAAGAAACACATGGTCAGTCCAGTCATACCGACGCCGCAGATCGCCCAGCCGACCAGCACCGCGCCAGTATGGGCACCGCCGCTTGCCATGTCTGCTGTAGTCGTAAAGATACCACTTCCGATGGTCGAGCCGATGATCATGGCCACCAGCTTACTGAGACTCAGCGAATTATCTGATGAGATACGATTCTCTTCATTCATTTTTCAAATCCTCCTAAAATTCTTGTTCTTTTGCTATATCTCTTAGTATAACCATGAACTGCCCATTCTATCGCGGCTTTTACAGCTCGTCTTTTTTTACAAAACAGTCTTTAACGTCAAAAAAGAAAAATAACGACTCACGTCGTCATTTTTCTGGATTTTATTTTATTTTACTATTTTATTGGAGTTTTTTCTTATACATCGTGACTGCCAGGATCAGGGCGATGGTTTCAGAAACCCCCATGGACAGCCAGATTCCGATTTCCCCAAACAGCATGGTCATGATAACCAGGGAAATGACTACCAGCACCAGGCCGCGGCAGATGGAAATGGTCATCGCCGACTTTGGTCTCTCAAGAGCCGTAAAGTAGCCGGCCAGAATCACCACCACGCCCAGCGGCAGGAAGGAGAAGGAGAACAGTTTGAACGCATCCACTGCGTTTTCGTACAGCACTGCATCGGCAGTCCTGTCGATGAACACCGCTACTACTGGATTTGGATAGAGCACGCCCCATGCAAATGCGATTACAGAAGCCGCACCTGCAGCCAGCAGCGCAATCCGCAGAATGTATTTGTGCGTCTTGTCTTCCTGTCTGCCGTGATAGTAGCTGACCAGGGGCTGCATGCCCTGATTGACGCCCATCATGGTCATCAAAATCAACTGCGAAACGTAAGCGATGACGGTATAGATGACCACGCCGTCATTACCTGAGACGCGGATCAACGTATTGTTGAACAGGAAGATGATGGCGCCTACGGAGAACTCTGTCACAGAATCCGCCACGCCGATCTTTGCCATGGAAACCACTTCCTTGAAATTCCACTTGATTTTGACGAAGCTGAAGCCCGACTTTTTGGAAAGGAAATGGGCGAGGAAGATGGAAAGCGTCATCAGCTGTGAGATACCCGTCGCGATGGCGGCGCCTTTGATGCCCCAATGGAGAACCATGACGAATACATAGTCCAGGATGATATTTGTCGCAGCCCCCGCCAGGGTCGTCGCGATGGCCTTCTGCGGATAACCGTCCGCTTTGATCAGCACTTCCAGGTTATAGCTTGTCATATAGCATACGACAAACGGGATGATGATGCTCAGATAATCCTTTACATAGGGCAGTGTCACCTCGTCAGCGCCCAGCATCAGCGCCAGCCGCTCCAAATTGAGAAGCGCCGCAACGGCCACAATCAAAGCTAAGCCGAAGACCGTGACGGTACTCATGGTGAACACCTTGTTGGCCTTCTCCATATTGTCCTGTCCTTTATAGATGGACGCCTTGGTGCTGGCTCCTACTGCGAACAAAATACCGAGCGCAAAGGCAGTATTGATGAACGGCATTGCGATATTTACCGCCGCAAGGGCTGTCGTCCCCACGCCTCTCGCGACGAACATGCCGTCAACCATGGTGTAGATGGTATACACCCACATCGCCGCCACCGATGGAATGACATATTTGATAAATCTATTTTTTATTTCTTTTTTCGTACTCTTCGTCATACTAACAACTCCTTTTATCTTTACTATAAGTATAAACCTTGGTATAATACCAATGTAAAGGAGTTTTTTGAAAAAACATGAAAGAATATTACAAAATTGGAGAAATATCAAAATTGTACGGGATTGGCACGGATTCCCTCAGATACTACGAAGAAATCGGTATCCTAAAACCGCGCCGTGACGATAACGGCTACAGGATGTACAGCATAGGCGATATCCGGACCTTGAATATTTTGCGAGAGCTGCGGTCCATCGGCTTTTCCATGGCTGAGATCAAAGACCACCTCGCCGACTTTGACGTGGCCAAAACCCTGGATCTGTTCCAGAAAGAAATCGACACCATCGACCAAAAAGTAAAAGATCTTGAAACCCTGAAAAATCAACTGACCGATAGAATTGAAGAGATTCAGGACCACCTGCGGGCAGAAGCCACCTTCGGTCAGATTGAAATCAGACAGCTGCCGCCGCGAAAGGTGCTTAAACTCTCAGAAAATGTCTACCGGGACGCTGACCTTGATTTTGTCATCAAAAAACTGCAGAAGGAAAATGAGGACCAGCTGTACATCATCGGCAACGGAGACATGGGCGCAACCATCCCCCTCGATTACATCCGTCAGGGGAATTACGGCCACTTCAATTCTGTCTTCTGCATCATGGATGATAACGACGATTTTGACACGGTCATTGCAGGCGGAGACTACCTCTGTACTACGGTCAAAGGCGG
>URXI01000231.1 GCA_900551775.1 uncultured Eubacterium sp.
AATGACCGTTAGTGCAGGCAGCCTCTTTTCATTATCTGATTTTCTGTTTAAAAAGATCAAGTGAACTGCCGCTTAGGCATATATCATCCTGCAGGCATCTGTAACAGGCATTACAGATTTCGCAGTCTGCCTCGGCGCGATGGGCAGAGGCAATAGAAATACCATAATAACTCGCCACGGTCGTCTGCTTGTGATTTGGAAGATAAGGCAAAACCCGCCTTGCAATACGAAGCACATCAATAAATGAATTGGTCAGAGGCGTGCCGTAACATTTCATGAGATTATCGTATAGAAAATTCACATCGAAATTCACATTGTATCCTACAAGGATATCGTTTCCGACATAAGAATAAAACGCCCAGATCACCTCTTCGATCTGCGGAGCATCGGCTACCATGGAATCTGTGATTCCTGTCAAATTTGTAATAAAGCGATCGATGTTTCGAGACGGCTTGATCAGCGTAGAAAAGGAATCCACCTTGACGCCGCTCGTATATCGTATGGCAGAGATCTCAATAATCTCACTGCTGTCCGCAGACAGTCCATTGGTCTCAATATCGACCACGACATAGGTTTCTGGAAAATCTATGATGCTCGTTCCTTTATATTGACGCTGGGAGTTTTGAAGTTGTTTTTTCATTTTGTTTTCGTTTCTGCGCAAAGGGCGCTTATTTCGTAGTGCAAACTATTGGGAATTCCCCGAGGTCCCCGAACTGCATAGATTCCAAAATCATTCAGTTTTTTGAAATCAAGCTGTTCCTTGTCAAAGGTATGTAAAAGCCTGATTTTCATAGCACGGCTCATATGCAGATTTTGATCATCGTACTGATATGGGATATCGACCTCTACCGCCTGACATTTGTAAAGGATTGCGGAAATCGGCGCAGCAACATAAAGGTATATGATGTCACCTGCAATCACCTTGCTGCTCTGTTTCCAGAGAATGATATCACTCTCGGAAAACGCTTTTTCGAGGTCAAAATACTTTGGGTTCGCTGGAACGATCCACTCTTTGGTTTCGCTGCGAGATGACTTTCGGGAAGCTTTGCGGCTCTGCGTAACATCGAAGCTCATTTCCAAAAGGGAGAAGATAAGGTCTTTCTCTACTGTGCCATCTAAAAGAACCGTAATCCAGTTTCCTTTGTGCATGTGATAGGCAGGTAAAATCCCTTTCTCTGATAATAGTGACCAGACTGTATCTGTATCTGGATTGCATTTGACATCCATAATGTCCACATACCCGTCACCCGAAATCCCCAGTTTTTCTCTTTGAACGTCCATGATGATTGCATACCATTTTTTATTTTCTGTATGGCGAAGCACCGCATAATCCGGAAACTTCATCCAAAGGTATTCTGGTTCTGTTCCATATTGCTCTGCGGCGAATTCTAATATATCATCCCTGTAGGATTTTTGATTACTCTGTTTCATGGTTAAATAGTATAATAAGATGCCGTGTCTAGTCAAGAAAAAATAATTTTCTAATTGAAAAACGTAAACGTCTTACCCATCATTTTCTTAAAAAAGGCGGCATCAAAATTGATGCCGCAAACAGGTGATCTGTTTATTTTTTTTGAAAATTTGCCGGTCGTTTTTCTAAGAAAGCGTGCATGCCTTCTTTCTGATCTTCCGTATCGAACAGTTTTGCCCACTCCTGCCACTCATAGTCGATTGCAGCATGCCGATCCGTTTCTTTCAGTCCGTGTTCGATGACACGCTTTACCGCCGCCAGGGCAAGGGGCGCATTCTTTGCCGTTTTCTCCGCAAAGTCCTGCGCGAAGTCCAGTACCTCTCCCTCTTCGACGACACGGTTCACCATCCCGATTCTGCATGCTTCTTCGGCGCTGATCTTTACGCCGGAAAAAATCAGTTCTTTCGCCTTGGCTTCACCCACAAGCTTAGGCAATCTGACGCTGCCGCCTGCACCGGGGAACACGCCCAGGCTCACCTCAGGAAATCCCATTTTCGCATTCGCCGCTGCAAATCGTATGTCCGTCGCCAGTGCCAGCTCAAGACCACCGCCAAGCGCATAGCCTTCGATGGCGCTGATGGTTGGAACCTGCAGGGATTCTATCTTGTTATAGACGGGAGAATAAGGAAACGCCCTGACATCATCCCCATTGCAGTTCACCATCTCACTGATGTCGGCTCCCGCCGCAAAATTCTTTGGGCTGTGAAATATAACAGCCCGAATCTCTTCGCTTTGCCTGATTTGTTCAACAAGCCCATCTATTTCTCTGATCGTTTCACAGTTCAGCGCATTGAGCACCTTCTCTCTGTGAATACTAATGACCGCTATATGGTTCTTTACCTTCATCTCTGCTAACATGATCTGTTCTCCTTTTAGTCGTCTAACGTCTCCCAGAATCATCAAGATGTATTTCTAAGAACGCTTTCACTGCAGTCAAGAATTCTCTTGCCCCGCAAATCTGTTCCTCTGTTTCGCTTTTTGATGCCAAATAGAAATCGTCATAATCACTGGCATTTCTTATCTCATTTGCCTCCATGATAATTCTAGAATATCTTTTGTCAAACGCCCCTGTCTTCACATATACCCTTTGAAAATGCTGTATAACTCCAGAATGTTTTTTATAGTCAATACCTTCCAGGGCTAATACAGCTCTTATCGCATAAAAGATTGAATAGTAGGCTCTATTGTTCCCGCTTTTATAACTCCCTTTACTGAATAAATATTCTGCGTCATTCAGCAATTCTTCGGCTCTTCAACCCTGTACTTAGCCAGTATCATGTTATCCTCAGGCACTTAGTCTCACCCCTTCCGTCTCAACGTTGCGATAGTATGGAAGTGAGTTCTTAAATCGTTCAAATTCTTGCAGAGGAATACAGGAAATACAGACTAGCATATCGTACTCCAAACTGATGTCACTCATGAGTTCTGCTAATTCGCCTTTATACTTTGCGGCCTGAACTCTGTCCAAATCAACGATTAAAGCAATGTCCACATCTGACTCAGCATCATAATCCCCACGGGCGTAAGAACCATATAAAATTGTATCTCTAAGTGCATCGCCGATAATTTGCTTTACTCTTGAGTGCATTACGTTTATCATTTCTTGAAATACATTCTCTGACATTTTCCCTATCCTCCTCTCTTGTATATATTTTACTTTATTTCATTGTAATAAGTAATGCCTATCTCCGCATCTTACAATCAGCCCATATTCTGCAAAAACGCCTTATATCCTCTCACAGCTTCGTAGATATCTGCTTTGCTGGACACCTCCATCGGCGCATGCATGCACAAAATTGCCAGGCCGCTGTCGATGACCTCCATGCCGTAGTTTGCCATGATCCAGGCGATGGTTCCGCCGCCGCCGGCATCGACTTTGCCCAGCTCTGCTGTCTGGAACATGATGCCTGCATCGTCCATGACCTTTCGAATCTCTGCCATATACTCCGCATTGGCGTCGCTGGAGCTTCCCTTTCCACCTGAACCGGTGTACTTGTTGAACACCAGGCCCTTGCCGAAAAAGGCAGAGTTCTTCTTCTCGAAAACATCTGCGTAGAGCGGATCATAGGCTGCACTGACATCGGAGGACAACATCTTGGAGTCCTGCAGACAGCGGCGCAGGGAAATATCCGAAGTGTAGCCGCAGAGCTGGAGAACTTCCGCGGTGGCGTTCTCAAAGAAACGGGACTGCATGCCGCTGGCGCCGTAGCTGCCGATTTCCTCTTTGTCCACCAAGATGCAGCAGGAGGTTCTCTTTGGCGTCGCTTCCATTTCCAAAATCGCCATCAAAGAGGTGAAAGCGCAGATGCGGTCGTCCTGTCCGTAGGCGAGAATCATGCTGCGGTCAAACCCCAGATCCCGCGCCTTCCCTACGGGCACGATCTCCAGTTCCGCCGACAGAAAATCATCCTCTGTCATATGATACTTCTCTTCCAGCAGCTTCAGCATATTGGCCTTGACAGCGTCTTTTTCCTCGTCCGCAAGGGGAACACTGCCGATGAGCAGGTCCAGGTTCTCGCCTTCAATGACGACCCCCGCCTTCTTTTCCATCTGTTTCTTTGACAGATGAACCAAGATATCTGTAATGGTGAATACCGGATCCTTGTCGTCCTCTCCGATGTTGACCACTTCTCTGCTTCCGTCCTTCTTGACGATGACGCCGTGAATGGCAAGAGGGATGGTCACCCACTGATACTTTTTGATGCCGCCGTAATAGTGGGTATCCAGATAGGCGAGCCCGTCCTTTTCGTAGAGCGGATTCTGCTTGATGTCGATACGCGGGGAATCGATATGCGCACCCAGAATATTCATGCCATGTTCCAGAGGTTCTTCTCCAATATGGTAAAGGGCCAGCGTCTTCTCATTGTAGACCGCGTAGACTTTGTCGCCGGGGTTCAGCCTTTTGCCCTCAGCGGCAAAATCCTTCAGATGCCTGTACCCGGCTTCTTCCGCCATCTTGATAGAGAGCCGTACACATTCACGCTCTGTTTTGCCGATATCGATGCAGCCCTTATAGCGCTCTGTTACCGTCTCCATCTCTTGCAGTTGTTTCTCTTCGTAAATTTCCCATAAGCTTTTTTCGTTCATATTGATATCAAGTTCCTTTCCAAGTCTGATATCTATATTGTACCACTTTTTTGGTAAAAAAGCGTTTAGTTTGTTTTTTCTTTTCGTATCAGCCTTTGATAATTTTCGAATCCACGGGTAATCTCTGCATCAGGTCCGCCAGTCATTTTGCTGACGGCGAACAAAGCGATGGTGCTGGCAATCCAACCTGGGAATACCTCAAACAGATAATTTGACAGTCCTGAATAAAACCAGATGATGACGACGATCATGCCGACAAAGATACTGGCTACAGCGCCCTTATAGTTGATTTTGTTCCCATAGAGGCTTGCGATTACTGTCGGGCCGAAGGAAGCGCCCAGGCCGGAAGCCGCAAACATGGCGATGGTGTGCACGCTGCCGCCGTTAAAGGCCAGATAATAAGCCAGCAGAGCGATGGCGATCATAGCGATTTTTTCTATTTTGACCACTTTGCGGTCGTCTTCTATGTGCATATACCGCTTTATGACGCTGCCGCCAAGGGACGCTGTCGCTACGATCAGATAAGCGCAGACTGAGGACAGGATTGCCGCCATGACTGCCGCTGCCATCAGCGCAAAGATCGCGTTGTTAAAATACTTTTCCGATAGAACCAGGAAAACCTGTTCCGGATCTTCGATATCCGGGATGATCGCTCTGCCTGCAAGACCGATCATGGATGCGCCGCCCAGCGCCGCACAGCCCCAGATTGTGGCAATCAATGCAGAATCTTTGATTTCTTCCGGATCCCTGATTGCCATGAGTCCAGTCAGTGCGTGAACCATGCCCGGATACATGAAGCCGATGCCTAATCCGCCAGTAACCAAGACAATGATCTCTACGGTATCCGTTTTGCCAGACAAAAATTGGAACAACTGCGGATCCTGCTGTACTACATTTTGCGCAATTTTCGTCTATTCACCAAAACCGCCATAACTGAAAATGGCATAAAGAGGCACCAGCAACAGGGCGATGAACATCAGGGAACCCTGGATCAGATTGCTCCAGCTTACCGCCATGTAGCCGCCAAGAAAGGTATAAAACGCCACGATGACAAGCCCCACGGTGACTGCAATGGTAAAGTCCACGCCGAATGCAGCCTGTATCAGTTTACCGCAGCCGATTAGTTCCCCCGATGAATTGATGATCATCAAAACGACGATAGATAGTCCCGAAATCAGTCCGACGATGCCCTTTTTGTCTCCTGTCCGCTTTTCAAAATACTCGACCACCGAGACCGTATCATAAGTCTCTGTAGCGATACGCAGCCGTTTTGCCAAAATAATCCAGTTGAACAGAGAGCCGCCCATCCAGCCGATCAAAGTCCAGACGACGCCAAAGCCGTAGGTAAATGCCAATCCCGGCATAGCCAGAAGCATCCATCCGCTGGTCGATGAGGACTGGGTCGAAATCCCGGCGATCCATTTGTTGTTGCTTCTTGCCGCCAGGTTATATTCAGAATAAGACTTCGCCTTCTTTGAGGTGTACACACCGATGCCAAGCAAGACGGCAAAGTATAAGATCAATACGATAATTCTTGTAGCCATAAGAACCTCCTATCTTTTCAAAAAGTTCAGCAGCGCAATTAGAAAACCGCCCCAGAGGGGAGCAGTAAAAATAACGATTGTAAATCCTCCTGGCATGATGTTCCCTCCAATCTTACTTGCATTCATCTCTTACGATGGGGATTAACGTTTTCAGCAGTTCCTTCCAGATTCGCTCTCCTTTTTCCTTTGTCGCCAAAGTGGCTTTCCAGAGGCTGCCGCTCTTTGTGGTGAATCTGTCTTCTATTGGCAGTACATCGTAGAAAGTGCATTGCTTTGGTCCATCGTCTACGGCTCTGTCCATCATCACCAGTTCCGGTGCAATGTGCAGCAAAATGGCCGTCTCGAACATGGCGGCGTGTTCTACGCCCCAGCCCGGAAATCCGTCGGGATAGAGAAATTCCATGGTTTCCTCGTCAAAGCTGTCAAAGGGCGTCTCCATAATCAAAACCTTGACATCTGTGCGCGTGCCGCGTTCCGTCGCCCTGAAAGCCGCCTCGTAGAGAAAGTTGGAATTTTCCATATGCCAGTTAAACAAGACGACCTTCTTGAAACCGTGTCGGATAAACTCCCTGATCAGCTCCTCTACCTGGTGGATGAAGGTGATTCCTCCAATTGATGTCGTACCGACGAAGCCCTGTCCGCCCCCGCTCTGCGGTCTGGAATTGGTTCCGTAAGCCACTGGCGGTGCCACCAGCATATCAGTTTTTTCGGCGATAGCAAGGCATAGTTCTGTCGAGATCAGGAAATCTGTAGCCAGCGGCAGATGATATCCGTGCTGCTCCACAGCCCCCACAGGAATCATGATGCCGAAACCTCCTAGTATAATAATGATGTAGTCAAGAATGACTACCAGTTAATCGTTGTAA
>URXI01000232.1 GCA_900551775.1 uncultured Eubacterium sp.
CCGCCGCTGGCCTCGTCGCTGAGTCCGATGCCGATATGGGATCCATCCAGGCACCAGCCGATTTTTTCCATGTAGAACCTGGCAAAGGGACAATCAAAGCCCGCCGCCTTTTCCATCAGCTTGGTGATGGCATTTTCCCCTTCTTCCGGCGTACTGCCGTGGGCAGCTCTGCCTGTTTCCGCAAGTATCGTTCCATCCGCCAGAACCGCCTTTGCCCAGTCAGCAACCATGTTAGGCGCTTCCCCGCCGCTGATTTCAGCAAAACCGCTGCCCGCCGCTTCTGTGGACAGGCGGGCCATCAAAATGCCTTTTTCCCCATAAATCGCAGGGAAATCCGCATCTGGTGTAAAACCGAAAGATGGGATTTCTTCGTGGTCCTTGTAATACTCCATATCCACCCAGTCCCCGGTCTCTTCCTGACAGCCGAAGATGATGCGGATGCGCTTGTTCAATTTTCTGTCGGAATCCAAAATATCCTTCATGGCAAAGACTGCCGCCATGGCGGGACCTTTGTCGTCCATGACACCCCGACCGTATATCCTGCCGTCCACAATCTCACCGCCAAAGGGGTCGTGCCGCCAGCCATCTCCTGTGGGAACCACATCCAGATGACAGAGGATGCCCATCAGCTCCTCTCCCTGCCCTATCTCAGCCCAGCCTAGATAATCGCCGCAGTTCTTGGTGCGAAAACCCAGAGACTTGCAGAAATCCAGCATGTAGATGAGGGCATCGTGGACGTCTTTGCCAAAAGGCATCCCCTCCTCCGCAGCAGCGCCGGTTATGCTGGGAATGGCAATGAGTTTTTTCAGTGCATCAATCATTTTATATAGTCCTCCATTCTGACCTGTGTGCTATTGATGGAATTGGTATAGCCCATTTTCATCAGCAGCTCCAAAGTCTTGACCCCTGTCTTCAGCGGTTCTACCACCTGGATGCGGCAGCCTGCCTGCGCCAGCGCCTCGTTCAACGCGTCGGCAGCAAAATTCATACCGGTACAGCCCAGGACCACAGCAAAGATTCCGCGCGCTTCCATCTCTTGACAGCAGGTAATCAGACGCTCCAGGAGATCTCCCTCCCGCAGGTCCAGGACGGTCATTTCTACCGGCTGAACCGCAGCAATCCATCCGTCAAAGCCATAGCAGTGCATTTTGCGTTCCTCGCAGCAGATGCCGTAGTCGTCAGTGGTGATGATACCCACCTTCTCGCTGACCATGGACGCAAATCGCACCGACGCGCCGTAAGGACCGAGAACCGGCTTTGACGACAGAACCCCCGCGCCGCAATCAAGGCCGGGTCGTCAAAGCAGTTGATGAAGATGCCGTCGCAGTCCTCATCCTGTGCTTTCATGACCAGTCTGAGAATCTCTGCGCCGTTGATCACGCCCTGGGCTTCCGTCTCGATGGAACGGAAGCCTTTTGCTACAGGCTCAAATATAATTTCCGTATCAGGGTCTAACGCTGCCTCCAGATAGACGCGCATCCCATCCACCGTTTCTGCGGACAAGTCCGGCACCGGGTTGATGATTTTGATTTTCATGACGTCTCTTACCTCTCGTTAAACGGCACATAATCGAAGTCAAAGCCAAAGCTTCTCGGTCCGAACACTTCTAAACCTCTTTCCGTCTTCCAGATTTCCGGTGCAGGCAGAACAAAGACTGACAGATCCATGCCGTTTTCGTAGTTCGGATTGGTCACAGGCATTCCCGTTTTGTTGTCGATGACGCAGATCAGGTCAGGGGCACAGATATCCACTTTTCCGTCCAGATAGGATACCAGATGCTCGTTCTTGTACCAGACCTTGTATTCGTGGCCCGCGTATTCTCCAGTGCCTGTCAGCACAGTGTCTCCGTAGATAAACCCGCCGGTCTCCTCAACCTTCCATTCCTTGACGATGCCTCTGAACAGAACCCTGCCTTCTCCGGCTTCTACCACCTTCTGCACCACGTCTTGGCCATTTTCTTTGGCAAGGCGCAGGGCTTCGCCCAGCTTCAGAGTATAGGAAAGTGCACCAGGAATGATGGCACCTTTCAACTGGATGCCTGTAATCGCGTGGTCGGCAACGCCCACTTTGTTGCCGCTGGCGATGGCCACAGCTCTGACGATGTCTTCTGCTCTCAGGTCATCGACGATCTCTTTGACGATCATTGCATCACCGAACTGGGTTGCCAGAGCGATGGGCGCCATAGGGATATCCTTCACGTAGAAGGTGCTGTGCTGCAGCTCAGGTACTGAGCGGCCTGCCGGGTCAGCGTCAATAATAGGAACTCCTAACTGGCATGCAGCGTGAAGAGCGTAAGCCGTGTTTGCACCGCCCAGCTCTGTGGATACTGCGCCATAGAATTTCTGTCCAAAGTAATCCTCTAAGGTTCTGAAGGCCAGCAAGGATTCAGGATATCCAAGCTGCGGCAGATGGGCAAACTCCTCTCCGCCGCCCTCTAAGGATGCGGGTGATCCGCACATATATGGAACAGCAACGTAAGCGTCGTCCGGCACCTCACTGAGATCCGCCATGTAGAGTTCTCTGCCCTCATCAAAGTCTTCCTGCATGGTGCGCAGCCCCAGATCCAGGTCTCCGCCGCCGCCAGTACCCACGATGGTGCATCCGTAAAGAATATCGATAATTTCCTGCTTTGTTAACTTTTTCATGATTCTATCTCTCCTGTCTTTCTATTTTTCAGGCGGCGCCATATAGGTCAGCCTGCTGTGTCTTAGCTTCATTTTGGCATACATCTCGATAGTGGAAAGTGCTGCCTGTGCAGCTTCTACGATGGGTACGTCAAAGCCTTCCGCCAGTAGTTTTTGCTGCACGGTTTCCGCAACGTCGATCATACCGGTACAGCCCAGCACCAATACCGTTGCGCCATCCTCTTCGATGGCCCTGCGGCATTCAGGTACCAGATGTTCGATGAGTTTTCCAGTGTCCTCCAAATCCCCCACTGGCATGTTCACCGCGCGGACTTTGGTAGTGCGCTCTCCCAGATGGGCCTTTGCGATATTCCCCTCGATCAGAGGGATGACATTTTCCAGTACGGTCACGATGCCCACCTTGTCGCCCAGACCGAGGGCTGTCAGCATGGCAGGTTCAAATCCTCCGAAGACCGGGATGTCCACACATTCCCTTGCCGCACGCACGCCTGGATCGCCGAAGCAATCTACGAAGATGCCGTCATATCCTTCTGCCGCGGCTTTTTTGCAGAGCTTCACCACCTGGGGCGCGTTATATACCTCTTCGTCATACTCGCTCTCGATGGAATACTGCCCCTCCGGGATTACCTCTACGTCTACCACCGTATCAAGATCCAGATATTTTCCGATATAGTCCCTGGTTGCCTGATCCAGAAGAAAATCTCCCGTCACCGGAACAACCTGTTTGATTTTAATTGGCATGAAGTTGTTCCTCCCGTTCTATTTCAGTAAAGGCCTCCACGCCGCCGTCCAGATTCCTGGATTTTGACGGAACGAACTTTTCGACGATGACATAGACGACGATGGCTACGACGACGCCGTTGAGGTTGAATACGCCGATATGCAGCACGTTATAAAGGATCAGGGCGATGACCATGGAGACCACTGCCACGATGCAGCCCGTCCAGTTCCAGCCGTCAATTTTGTGCCAGCTTTCCGGCTTTCCCTTACCAATGATCCAGTAATCGGCAATCATTACGCCTGCTACCGGCGCGCCCAGGAAGCAGATCCAATTGAGGAAGGTCTCGATATATCCGAGAATGCCCGTCAGTGCCAGGATTACCCCTACAATGCAGACACCGGCAGTGGCCTCTCGTCTCTTGTTATCTGGCAGGTTAAAGGTCATGATGGCATCCAGTCCTCCGCAATACGCATTTAGCGAGTTAGTGGAAACGGAAGCTGTAATGATGACGATCAGTCCCAGAATCGGAATGCCCACCTTTGATAATACCAGGCTGACATCATACTCCCCGGCGACCCTCGCCAGCAGGACGCCGATGATGCAGGTCGCAAGGCCTGCCGGCATCAGACCCCATGTCGAAGATTTGATGGTATCCATTCGATTTCTCTGCCATCTGCTCACATCGGCTGCTGTAAAGGCCATAGAAGAGAAGAAGGAAAAGGCAAGGGCCACTGCTTCTACAAAAGACATGGTGGCTGTCTTGACTTCGTTGACTGCAAGTCCCTCTGTCCCATATTTCTTAAAGGCCAGAATCAGACCCAGCACCATGATGGCGAACAGCAGTGGAACTGACAGCTTGTCAAAGATTTTCAAACCTTCCATTCCGATGACCGCGATGACAGACATCACGATACCCCAAATCAGTGAAGACACGACGACAGGAATGTGAATTCCAAAGGCATCTCCCATCAGGTTTGCAAAGGCCTCGCCACAGACATTGACCTGCAGGCCGAAGAAGCCCATTAGAGAAATGGCGAATAGAGAACTGACCAGCAGCCGCGTTCCATTTTTTCCAAAAGTAGACTGGGCGATGGCACAGGTCGGTACTCCCATATCAGCTCCC
The DNA here is from genome assembly GCA_900551775.1 of uncultured Eubacterium sp. GTDB lineage: Bacteria > Bacillota > Clostridia > Peptostreptococcales > Anaerovoracaceae > Senimuribacter. The sequence goes on from URXI01000232.1 coordinate 4,490, forward strand.
TGCATGCCCAATACGATCATCAAGATCAGCGTCAGCAGATAGCCTGTGCCACAGGCTGCCACGCCCATCCAGGTAGGCATCTGGGCTGCGACCAGACCGCCCAGCATAAAGGCCGGAATGCAGATGACACATCCCGCCTGTACCCATACCATGTCCAGCATGGATTTTCTTTCGCTTTGCGGTGTCGGACGCAATGCATAAATCTCTGCGTTGTTTTTTGCTTGATCAGACATATAGCACCTCCATAATTTTTATTAATCCAATGATAACAATTTTCTGACATCTTGTCTTTATGGGGGACCACAACAGTTTTTTCCTATTTTTGTGAATTTCACAATAACATGCGTGCATTTCGCAAATTTATATGGTATCATTTAGTAAATTCAACAAAGGAAGTGATCGTGGTGAAGAAGATTACAGTCTCAGATATATTAAAATTAGAGATTATGAAAAGCGGCCGGCTGGAAGCCGGAGAAAAGGGGCTTACCAATGAAATCCGTTATGTCAGTGTCTATGATAATATGCCAACTGATCTGGATTCGAAAATTCAAGTGTTCGAAGGGGATATCTACTTAACTTTTTGCTCTTACGGAAAAGATAACCCCGCCTACGTCCTCAATCTAGTAAAAATGGTCATCGGTTTCGGTGCGGCAGCTTTGATCATATTTGACGAAAACATCCTGTCCCCCTGCCGCAGCCAAGCTATGTGATGACACGGGCCTTCCCGTCATCTTCATGGACTGCCAGACTCCTTATTCTCTGGTCATCTCCAGCATCATCGAATACCGGCTGGCAGCTGATTTAAAGAAATCCATCGAGGACAAACTCAATGCGATTGTCAGCACCAGAACTTCACCTGAGGAAAAGCAGGAATTCATAGAGGATTTGAATCCCAGCTTTCAGAAAAATGCAGTGGCTCTCTTTTGCCTGCGACGTGTCCCAAACCAGCTAAGGCTGGGGAACACCAGCATAAATTCTGTCAGCAGCTCAGAGAACATTAACTTGCTCAATGCCTTCAACCGGAACACCCTGAATTTTGCCGCAGAGTACCGGGACGGCGTGCTTCTCGTGCTGACCTTCAGCGATGCCAGAAAGCCTCTGCTGGACAAAATCCTCTCCGATGCAATCGACTTGGCGTGCCATTACATGCCCGCAGCACAAATCGGCGTCAGTAATATCTGTACTATCTCTGATCTGGGGACAGCCGTCTCCCAGTGCCATATGGCCGTCAGCACAGGGTCGATAGACAGCAACGGTCTTTCCTATTACAGCCAGCTGGGAATTGCGCGCATCCTCCTGGAACTACAGGGGAACGCTGCCCTGGAGGAGTTCTATGCAGATATCGTGAACCCGATCCGTAAGGCCGACGAGGAAAGCCACAGCAATCTCCTTGCTACCATGCTCTGTTTCGTGGAGAACGAAATGGATTACAAGAAAACCTGCCAGGCAATGTTTGTACACGAAAATACGATTCGGTATCGCATAAACAAGATCAAAGCGTTGATTCCCTACGGCAAAAGCGACATGGACTTCTATGAGACGATCTCCATAGTGGTCAAGATCTATAAGATGAAACACTTCTAAGCGTTTTTAATTTTTGTTAATTTATACGGTTTACGCATTTAACATACGGCTTATGCTAATACCCTTGACCCCCCCCCCAGACAATTTTATACAATGTCAAAAAGAGGAGGTTTCAAAAATGAAAATGAAAAACGAAAGAACTGTAAAGGAAAAGAAGGTCATTAGTATTCTGACCGCCCTGTTGGTGTTCCTTGCCATGATGACAACCGTATTGCCCGAAAAAACCTGGGCCGCTGAAACTATAACCGACGCTGAGGGAAATCAATACAGCATCAACGCCGGAACGCAAACTTTGACATTAACACGGGGTATTGACCAGAAAGCAGTCAGTATTCCTAAGACCGTGAATCATAATGGCACCGACTATACTGTGACAGCTGTCAAAGGCAATGCTTTCCCTAATTGTGACACTCTGAAAGAAATCACCTTTCCAAACAGCGTCATCTCTACCGGAAACTATGTATTTTCCGGCTGCGATAATCTGGAAATTATCAACTTTCCCGAAAGCATCACTTCTATTGGCATGCTATCCCGCGCAAATACGCTTAATTTAAGTATGATAAACGTGAATCCGGCAAACCCAAATTACGAATCCGCAGACGGGGTCTTGTTTGATAAGGGAAAGAAAACACTGATATGCTATCCCGAGGGGAGAAAAGACGCCAGCTATATCATTCCAAACAGCGTCATCTCCCTAGATAAGTGGGCGTTTTCAGATGCCCTGTCCTTGGAAGAAGTTATCATTCCCGATAGTGTCACCACCATATCGTCATCATTTTACCTGTGCACTGGTTTAAAAGAGATCACGATTCCAAAAAATGTTTCATCAATCCAATCGGATGCATTTTACGGCTGCACTAGTTTGACAGCCATCAACGTTGCGTCTG
>URXI01000233.1 GCA_900551775.1 uncultured Eubacterium sp.
CGCCTGCCACGACGACTTCTGCATCGGTGATAGAGAGGTCTCCGATGGACACAGCCTGCTCAATTTTGACAGATTGATTTTCCTCAATATATGGAGCGATCTCTCTGATCTGGATCTGCGCCCCGTCATTGACCGGGGCTTCCTGAAATTCTTTGTATCTGACTGTCGCCATCTGCGGTCTGGTGACGGTTTTGATGTGTGCCAGGATGTTGTCGCTGAAAGCCGGCCTGATCTGCTCCAGATTGCCGTCTGCATCTACCTGCAGATCGGTACAGTCCGCCGTCAGACCAGTTCCCAGAGCTGCCGCAACCCTCGGCGCCAGGGAACGGCCCAGATGAGTCGCCCCGACCAGAACCGTATCCGGCCTTTTCTCTTCAATAAAGGAAATGATATTCTGGGCGAACAGAACCTCCTCCGGATGCCGGAAGGCCGCAGACTTCATCAGATAGACCTGGTCGGCGCCCCGCTGGCAGAGTTCGCTGCAGGCAGAGGTTTCAAAGGTGTCCGGCGCGAGCAAAAGGCAGGAAAGGCTTTCTCCGCATGCGTCTGCAATCATTCTGCCTTTGTTCAATAATTCATATGCGACTCTATGTACTTTGCCATGCTCTGTTTCAGCAAGAATCAAAACGCCGCTGTATTTCTTCTCTTCCATGATCAGATGACCCCCTTTTCTGTAAATACGGTTTCCAGCTTCGCTGTGAAATCCCCCATGTCTTCTCTGAAAATCTCACTTTCCCGCTGCTGCACCTTCGGAACTTCGATCTTTGCCACCTTGGTCGGAGAGCCGGCAAAACCGGTATCGTCCTTAGAAAGTCCCTGGACATCAGCCATAGTCAACGTCCGGCATGATGCGTTCAGGGATTCCAGCTTCCTGTTTACCGTCGGAAGCTTCAGTTTGCCAATGTTCTTCGTCACGCCAACGAGGGCCGGCAATTTCATGACTCTGACCTGTCTGTTGCCGCAGAGATTTTCGATTTCCACTCTGATCTCGCCATCACTGCAGGTTTCGATGACGTCCACATAGTATGCGTGTGGAATGCCCAAAAGTTCTGCAGTCTCTGCCCCGACCTGGGCAGTGTCGCCGTCCACCGACTTTTCTCCGCACAGAATCAGGTCAAAGTCTTTCCCTTTGATGGCTGCCGCCAGGGTTCTGGATGTCGCGATGGTGTCCGATCCGCCAAAGGCCCTGTCCGTCAGCAAAATACCTTCGTCTGCACCTCTTGCATAAGCCTCTTGCAGAGACTTCTCCGCCCGCGCAGGTCCCATGGTCATGACACAGACCGTGCCGCCATATCGTTCCCTCAGGTCAAGGGCTGCCTGCAGCGCGCTTTCGTCAAAGGGGTTGATCTCCGCCGGTGCAGAAGACCTGTCTACCACGCCTCTTTCGCTGTCAAATTTCACCTTTTCCATGTCGGGAACTTCTTTTATCAATACGAGTATTCTCATTTTCTCCTCCAAATCAGTTCTCACTCTGTTCTGTTTCATTTCATAATCGTTGATTTTACAACGTTTTTACCTAAGTGGTCTTACCACTTTGATTATACTACGGAATTCTTGGATTTGCAAGAGATTTTGACAGATTTAATTGATTTTTCTCACTATTTCAGTTACAATATCTTAAAGAAGTATTGACAAGTAGAGGAGGACAGAATGGAAAAACGAGATGATAAGAACCTTTCAAATGTAGTGATCCGAAAGGTGCAGGAGATGATTTTAAGCGGCGAGCTGCAGGAGGGCGACAAACTGCCGCCAGAAAGAGAAATGACGCAGCGGCTGGGAATCGGCAGACCGGCCCTGCGCGAAGGACTCAAGTCTCTGGAAATGCTGGGGCTTGTTGAACGGCGCCACGGCCTGGGGAATTTTATCATCAACAAGGTGCAGGCCAGTTATTTTGAGCCGCTTTCCCTGTCCTTTATGCTGAATCATGGAACCGAGAGCGAAATCTTTGAGATGCGAAACTGCCTCGAAACCTATACGGCAGCCAAAGCCGCCGAGATTGCAACACCTTCGGATATCCGAAGCCTGCGTGCCATCGCACAGCAGATGGTTTCTGCAAGGACCCCTTCCGAAAAAGCGTCCTTTGATCGAAACCTCCACTTTGAGATCGTGCGAATCACAGGTAATATGCTGATGTACAACATCATGGAAAACGTTTCCTATCTGATCGACCGCTTTTTTGAAAAAAGCGTCCAGCTTTCTTATTTCAAAGGAGATTCCATCGAGAACATCTACAAGGAACACGAGGAAATCATCAGCGCCCTGGAGCGACACGATTCTAAAGCCGCAGCGGCAGCCATGGAAAAGCATCTGGGCAATATCAAGATTGCATACCTATAAAGTCACAAGAACGGGAGTGTCGCATCAACGAAGAAACGGCGTAAAGCATCGTTTTCTGGATGCGTTACGCCGTTTAGGAGCAGATTTAGCAGGTAGATTCGCTGAATTTCATGGGATACAAGATCTATCAGACACTTTTTTCCTTTTAAAATGTCAATTTCCTTAAAATACCAGTTATTAGTTTCCTTTTCTGAATTATATTGTAACGATTTTCTCTTTAAATCATTTTTGGTAACAAAAAAAACGGCGTATGATGCATCTAAAATAGACATTTACGCCGTTTCATCGGATTCGTAGATCTTACGATCTGGTTTTTGTGGTCTTTTTTATCAGAAGGTCACGAGCAGATTTGTAAGCAGTGTGACGAGCGGAATTGCGATGATGGTTCTCTCCAGGAATACCAGGAACAAATGTCCGACGTTGACCGGTACTCTGGATTTGATTACGATCAGACCTACTTCTGTCATGTAGATGATCTGCAGCAGGGATACCGCACCCATGATGAATCTGGTTCTTTCAATCGGGAAATCAGCCAGCATCAACGGCGGAATATACATATCAGAGAATCCTACCAGGGCGGTCGGCGCTACTTCTTTTGCACCTTCAATGCCCACCAGATCCATGTACCAGCCGAATGGAATGGATATGAAGTCGAAGATCGGCGTATACTCGACCAGAATCAGCACGATGGTTCCCCATGCCATGACCACCGGAATCAGATCCAGGAACATGCTGGAATAAACGTGGAGTCCGGATTTTGCAACGCCCTTCACGGTAGCGCCTTCCGCTCTGTGTCCTGCCAGGTTCAAAGCCCATTTCAGCTTGGACACGCCCTTCGGCATCTCTTCGTTGATCTGTTTTCCTGCGATCTCGTCATATGTATCCGGAATACGGGTAAGAGGCGGGATTCTGGATACGATCATGGCCAGGATGATACCGCAGATCAGGTTGATCAGATAAAATACTGTGAACTTTTCATCCACACCGATGAGCTTGGCGATGACAAAACAGAACGGTATGGATACGAAGGAGAAGTTCATCGAGATGGTCGCCGCTTCTCTTGCGCTGTAATATCCTGTCTCGTACTGACGCGTGGTCAGAATTGCCGCCGCATTGGATGCGCCCAGCCAGGAAGTCATCAAGTCGATGGCGGAGCGTCCAGGCACTGTGAACAGCGGTTTTACCACCTTACGGATCAAAACGCCGACGAACTCCATGATTCCAAAGTCTGTCAGCAGCGGCATCAAGAAAGCGATGCACAGGACTACCGAAATCAGCGTCGTCGATACGCCCAGCATGGATCCGCCTGTAGCGCCGGAGCGGATCATCTCCGGACCGACATCAAAGTAAGCCATGTAGACGACCACCAATCCGATCAGTCTGCTGACGAAATAAAGGGGTGTCGGCGAAAAGAGCTTTTTCATGCTCTCGTTGTTTTGAATAATAGCGGGTTTGAAGATCATATTGATGATCGTCACGATAGTTGAAAACGTGATGAATACCAGCACCAACAGGCTGGCCAGATTGATGGTTTCCAGTTCCAGCAAACCTGCTACCCAATCGATGACGATACCGATGGGAATGGTAAAGGTGGTGCCATTTGGAATGGGAACCAGGAACAGGAAGGCTCCGATTACCGATGCCAATACGAACTTCCAGATGTTCTTCTTTTTTGCAGGCTCCAGTTCGACGGTCTTCACGTCTTCTGCAACTGCATTGTTTTTCATTTCTTCCATAATTTTTCCTCCTAACTGAATAATTCCATCTTTGCGATTCGGTCAAAAGCTTCCTTCAGTTTGTCCGTTCCGACAGTGCAGGCGATGCGCATATACCCTTCTCCACAATCACCAAAGGCATTTCCCGGCAGCATCAGCACATGTGCCTCTTCCAAAATCTTCTCGGTGACTTCGGTGGAGGTCAAGCCGGTATCTTTGATGTTGATAAACAGGTAGAAACTGCCCTTTGGCGGATAGATGACGTGCATATTCGGAATCTCATTGATTCTCTCCGCCGCATAGAACATTCTGCTTCGGTATTCCTCCACCATGGCCGGCTGAATTTCCTTTCTATGGCGCAGCGCATAGATGGCTGCCCTCTGAGAGATGGACGGCGCTGTGAATACGACGTTCTCGTTGATCTGCTGGATGGTCTTGATGATATAATCCGGTGCGATGATGTTGCCGACTCTCCAGCCAGTCATCGTAAAGTTCTTGGAAAAAGAATTCAAGATGATGGTTCTCTCCCGCATCCCCGGCATCGTCGCAAATGGCACAAAAGGATGCTCATAGCTGAAAGCGGTGTAAATATCATCGCTGATGACCACCAGATCGTATTTCTCTGCGATAACCGCGATTTTTTCCATGGTTTCGGTGGTGAGACAGTTGCCTGTCGGGTTGCTCGGTGAATTGATGACAAGAGCCTTTGTCCGCTCCGTGATCAAAGCTTCCAGCCGCTCGACATTTATCTGGAAATCTTCTTCCTCCAAGGTCGGCAGTTCCACAGGAATTCCCCTTGCCAGCTCCACCTGCTGCGGATAAGGCGTAAAGTACGGCGCCTGCAGAATGACTTCGTCACCGTCGTCGACGATGGCTTCCAATGCCAGATACATGCCCAGACAGGCAGAGGCAGAGACAAAGACCTCTTCATCCTTTACCTCCATGTCATATTCCTCTTTGTAGTATTTGCAGATTTCCTCCCTCAGCTCAGGATCGCCGCGAAAATCCGTATACTTGGTATGACCAATCCGAGCGTCCTCATAAGACTTATCTATGATCAAACGATCCGTGATCAAATCCGGATCCCCCAGGCTCAGATTGATGCAGTCGTCAAAGGATTTCGCCATCTCATCAGACTTTCCCATGGCAGTGCTCTGGTCCTTCCAGTATCTTTTTGCAATAAACTTATGCTTCACTTACTTCCGCCTCCTTTAATATATTCTAGGTGGTAAGACCTCTTATCGATTATTAAAACACATCTTTGGAGAAATTGCAAGAAGAAAACGCAAGATTTTTAATTTTCTAAAAAAGGCAGAAATGACGAAATCAAAGATTCCTGTTTCCACATGAATACGTCCTTTAGACGAGATTCCCTATGTTATAAAAATGCCGGCCTCTTTAACGGAAGCCGGCGCCTTTCAGAATCATCGGAGTAATATTGCATTCGACCACTGCCGCGATAATCAGCAGGGGTATCACCACCAGAACAAAGGTCTTTGCCAGGTGATTGAGCATGGTAAGGATTTTTTCTTCTTTCGCCTTGCCCAAAAGCTTTTTTGTGAGTGTCTTGCAGAGATAAATGCCCATGGCCATGGACAGGAAGAAAGCGGGCAGCTCAAAGATTCCGTGAGGCAGAAGACCATAGACGATGGCGGGCAGTGGTGATATGGTTCCTGCCGCTGCGCCAAGACCCAGAAGCGCGCCGATGATCATACCGTTGGACAGCACCGACAGCGCCGGCAGAAAGAGAAATGGGACACACCCCATGCCGATGCACATGGCGCAGGCAAAGACATTGTTCATCACAATGCCCACATAGGACAGCGTACCATCCTCATTCATGACAGACTCTGCCTTGGGCAGATACATGTCCCGGATCTGCTCCGCAAGCTCCGCATTTTGATAGAAGTAGATGGCAAAGACCGCTGTCAGCAGGACAAAAGCCAGTGCCACCTGCCAAGTCAGTTTAAAAATCTTTTGTTTCAAGTTTTGTTTTCCCCTTTCTGTCTCGAGCCAGTTCTCCATAAAGCGCCCCGCCCAGGATCAGTGCCGCTCCTGCAAAGTCCTTCACTGCCATGCGCTCTCCCAGGAATACCGCCGAAAAAAGCAAGGCAGAACAGGGATCGATATAACTGCATAGCGCCACCGTCTGCCCCTGGAGCTGCTGAATGGATGAAAAGTATAAGTACAGGGCGAAGCCCGTATGTATGACGCCGATCACGAGCAGCGCCAGCGTTCCCGAAAGAGGCGGCATCGCCCAGCCAGACTGGTTCGTGATCACCGCGTATGGGAGGATGACCAGACCCGCCGCAAGGAGCTGCATCAGGGTAATCTCCATCCCCGATATGCCACTGGCTTTTTTGTTCAGCAGCGTGACAGAAGCGTAGAGAACTGCCGCCAAAAGGCCGAAGAGAAATCCCCTTTTCGGATCGCTGCCGCCGGAAAGATCGCCGGTGATGCAGACGAGACCCGCCATCGCAGCCAGAATGCCAATAACCTTTGTCTTGGTGACCCGCTCTTTTAGAAAGAGAGGCGAGGCTGCCATAACCACGATGGGAGCACAGTAATATGCGATGGTGGACAGGCTGACCGTGGTAAACTTATACGCCTCAAAAAGGGCAATCCAGTTAAATCCCATGGCCGCACCAGATAAAGCCAGCACGGGGATATTCTTCTTAAGCAGTATCCACGAAGACTTTTCTCCGCTCAAGGCGTAGGCAATCCCCAGGACGATGCCGCCCAGGATGACTCGTCCCAACACGATCTGCGCGCTCTCCAGGGGAATCATCTTTGCAAAGAGACCGACGCTGCCCCAGATCAACATGGCGGTGATCAGTTTAGTATATGCTTTTGATCGCTCGTTCATGAATGTCACCGGGCG
>URXI01000234.1 GCA_900551775.1 uncultured Eubacterium sp.
TGCATAAAGCGCAATGGCGTGCGTACGCTGACGTTCTACCGGGATTACTGGCTGATTATCAGCGGCGCGTTCGCGGTGCTGGCGTTGCTGTGCCTGCGTTGGTGGCGGGGAGCGAAGGAGGGCCGCAACAATCCGCTGGTGGCGGTGTGCATGCTCTTTACGCGCTACGGCTTTCTCATCCGCCAGCTCGTCTCCCGCGACTTCAAGACGAAATACAAGCGTTCCGCGCTCGGTATGGCTTCCTCAATCCGCTTCTGACGATGTCGGTTCAATACGTTGTGTTCTCCACGCTGTTCAAGAGCGACATTCCCAATTACCCGGTGTATCTGCTTTCGGGCATCGTATTCTTCAACTTTTTCAACGAGGCTGTCAGCATGGGCATGACCTCCATCACTGGCAACGCCTCGCTGATCAAGAAGGTGTACATGCCCAAGTACATCTACCCGGTATCGCGCATCCTCTCGTCTTTGGTCAACTTTGCGCTGGCGATCATCCCGTTGTTTCTGGTCATGCTGGTCACCGGGACGGCGTTCACTCCGGCGCTGCTGCTGCTCATCTTCGACATGCTGTGCCTGCTGGGCTTTGTGACGGGCATGAGCCTGCTGCTGACCACCTCCATGACCTTCTTCCAGGACACGCAGTTTCTCTGGGGTGTGATCAGCATGATGTGGATGTACATGACGCCGCTGTTCTATCCGGAGAGCATCATCCCGGCGCAGTTCCTGACAGCCTATCACATGAACCCCATGTACCAGTACATCACGTTCGCGCGCATCTGCATCATCGACGGCCTCTCGCCCGAACCGATGGCCTATCTCTGGTGCATCCTTTCTTCGGTGGTGGTGCTGGGGCTGGGGATTCTGACGTTCAAGCGGCATCAGGACAAGTTTGTGCTGTATCTGTGAGGTGAAGCGGATGGAAGAGACGATGATCGAGGTCCGGGACGTATCCATGCGCTTCCGCATGGCCAACGACCGCATCAGCAGCATCAAGGAATACGCGATTGCCCGGCTTCAGGGAAAGCTGAAATACAACGAGTTTGAGGCCCTGAAGCATGTGAGCTTCGATGTCGAACGCGGAGAGGTGATGGGGCTGATCGGGCACAACGGCGCGGGGAAAAGCACGCTGCTCAAAGTGATCTCCGGCATTCTCAAGCCTACGGAGGGCAGCGTGCTTGTGCGCGGGAACGTCGCGCCGATGCTGGAATTGGGCAGCGGATTTGACTTTGACATGACGGGGCGGGAGAACATCTTCCTCAACGGGGCGATTCTGGGGTATTCGGAGGATTTTCTGAAAAGCAAGTACGATGAGATCGTGGCGTTTTCGGAGATCGGGCCGTTCATAGACATGCCGCTGCGCAACTATTCGTCGGGGATGGTGGCGAGGCTGGCGTTTTCGGTGGCGACGGTGGTGGTGCCGGAGGTGCTGATCGTGGACGAGGTGCTTAGCGTAGGTGACGCAGCGTTCCAGGAGAAGAGCCGCAGGCGCATGATGGAGCTGATGAGCGGCGGAACCACGGTGCTGTTCGTGAGCCATGATATTGCGCAGATTCGGCAGATGTGCAATCGGGTTGTGTGGCTGGAGAAGGGGCAAATAGAATCTGCCGATAAAACAGAAACCGTTTGTGACGCATATGAATCTTAACAACAGTACAATATATGCTGTGAAAGGTGTTTGATTATGGAGCATCAGGTTTCTATTGTCATTCCAGTATATAATGCATTTGAGGACTTACGAAAATGCGTTGAAAGCATCGAAAAACATACTAATTTATCAAGCGTTAATTTGATATTTATTAACGACAATAGCTCTGACATGAGAATAGCACCTTATCTTAATGGAATAAAATGTGAAAATATCACTGTAATGCACAATTGCGGCAATTTTGGATTTTCACATAATGTAAATATTGGCATCAAGTGTTCCAGAGATAGAGATGTTATTTTATTAAATACAGATACTATTGTAACTCATGGTTGGGTTGAAAAACTGTCTCAGTGTGCTTATTCTGCATCAGATATAGGTACTGTAACGCCTTTTTCAAACAATGCAACAATCTGTTCGCTTCCCGAATTTTGTAAGGATAATTGTATACCAGGAGAAATGACAATTGACGACTTTGCGGCAATGGTTGAACAATGCAGCTTACATAGATATCCAGACATTCCTGTTGCAGTAGGATTCTGTATGTACATAAAGCGTGAATTAATCAATGCTATTGGATATTTTGATGAAGCTACATTTCAGAGAGGATATGGCGAAGAAAATGACTTTTGTAATCGCGCCCAGTTATTCGGCTATCGGCATGTATTATGTGACGATACTTTTATCTATCATTCTGGTACTATGTCATTTCTTGCTGAAGAAAAGAAAAAACTATGCAAGTTAAATGAGCGGATTCTTAATAGTCGTTATCCCAGCCTCGAGAGCGAAAAGAATGCTTTTGTACAATCAAATCCATTATGGAAGTTCCAAGAAATGATTCAACTCTGTAGCTTGTTGAATCCAAGTAAAAAAACTATTCTTTATATTGTACATCGTGATTTTCGTGCTGATGCCCAGGATTCTGTAGGTGGTACGCAGTTTCATGTAGAGGACTTAAAGAATGGCTTGGTTGACAAATACAACATCTTGGTGTTAGCTAGAAGTTATTCAAAGCTAAACTTGACATTGTATGGGAGCAATGCTGATAGACTTATCCAGTTTAATGTAGGGCCCGCTCATGCAGTACAACACTTTTATGACAACAACATTCGTAAAATTTGTATAGCAATCATAGATTTATTTAAAGTCAATATAATACATGTTCATCATGTGATAGACCTTTCGTTGGATATATTTTATATTGCGGCAGAACGCAACATTCCTATCTACTTTACTGTCCATGATTTTTATAGCATATGCCCTAGAATTGTTTTATTAGATTATCAGGATAAATATTGTGGTAATAGAATAGATGATGAAAGATGCAAAAAATGTCTTTCTTCCCAAACATGGTTTGCCAATCAAGTTCCCTTTGAAATTGATTTTATTGGTAATTGGAGAAACAGATTCCTCAATGCCATGCAAAAGTGTACTATGATTTTTTTCCCGTCTAATAGCGCAAGACAAATTTTCGAAATGGTATATCCGACTCTTGCAGACAAAGGCGTTGTTATTCCTCATGCATCTGTTCTGCCTGAAAGCATTGAGAAACCAAGGAAAATTGATATGTGTGAATCAAATTTCGAAGAAGTGAACGTTACACATGAATCAGGATACGCAAAAGGCTGGTGTAAATGGTCTAAACATAAGACTTCCGATTTTTATGTAAACATTAAAATCACTCTGGAAGATGGAAACAATTTTATTTATCCATGCACAAAAAGCAAATGCTGGGATCCTACCGATGAAGAAGGAAGAATCAAGTTTGGCATGTGCAGTTTTGAAGCAATTATTCCTTCATATTCCATGCAAGGGAAATATGAAATGTGTATTGTAATGGAAGATGGCGAGTTCTCAGCTTATGGAAAGACATTTTCATTTCAAAACAATAAGGAATCAAAAAAAGCAGACGAATTTCGTGTTGCTTTTGTGGGTGGATTGTGTCCATCCAAGGGTAGTCAACTTATCACAAGCCTTGTACAGAAGAAAGCCAATGGAATAACATGGATTCTATTTGGTGAAATTGGTGATCAGCAGCTAATTAAATTGGAGAATAACAGCTTAACAAAATACGGTAAGTATCACAGACGCGAGATTGTCCAAGCTCTTCGTTGTACCCAAGTTGATTTGGTGTGTATTCCTGCTATATGGCCTGAAACTTTCTGCTATGTACTTTCTGAAGTAGTTCAAGCAGGCATTCCCGTGTTATGTACAGATATCGGCGCATTGGGGGAACGTGTACGTGAAGGAAATCTAGGATGGCTGCTTCCGCCCATTTCTGATGCTGACACATTTTTAGAGAAAATTGAATCAATTCGTACAGATAAGCTAACCTATAGTAAAATAAAAGAAAAAGTAAAATTACATCACGAGAATACGCTTCAAGATATGGCTCATGCATATAGTGCATGCTATGAAAATGTGACCAGCGAAAATGCGATTTATTCTAAACCGGACTTGACGCTTTTTAATGCGGCTTTTGAAAATCAAAAACTGTCGAGAGATTATTCTTTGTTGTTAGATCAGCTGGTGGAAACAAAGAGTATTCAGGAGAAACTTCAGTTAGAACTCAATGCGATTCACCAATCAAAAGCATATAAACTTCTAGGAAAATTAAAACGATTAAAAGCTTTGCTTGATTAAACATATATGTCATATGAAACAGGATTGTGAGGAAAACTGATTCTACAAGGGGAGTAGCGATGAAAGAAATTGTTTCAGTTATCATGCCCTGTTATAACGATGGTAAGTATCTTGAAGCAAGTATTCGATCAGTAAGGGAGCAAACCTATTCTAATTGGGAATTAATTTTGATTGATGATGGATCTGATGAACCAGATACGCTTCGGATTATTCAAGAACTTGAAGCAGAAGAATATATCAGAGTTTTCCGTACGAGACATATTGGAGTTGCAGCTGCACGAAATTATGGTATCCAGCGTGCTACGGGTACATTCATTCTCCCACTTGACGCAGATGATATGATTGATCCCACTTATATTGAAAAAGCTATAGGAATTATGGAGCAAGATGAGGAAATTGGTATCGTTTACTGCTATGCTGATCTTTTTGGAGAGGCATCCGGCCTGTGGAGCTTGCCTAGATATTCGTTTGAAGAGATGTTAAGGGATAATATTATTTTTATTTCAGCGCTTTTTTATAAGAAAGATTGGAAAGCGGTTGGGGGATTTAATACTAATATGGTCCATGGGATGGAAGACTATGACTTTTGGATAGGTCTATTGGAGCTGGGCCGTAAAGTTTATCAAATACCAGAAGTGCTCTTTCATTATCGGATTAAAAAAAAATCCAGAACAGTTTCTCTCCTGGGAGATATAGAAAATACAAAAAAAATGTATCGACAGATTTATGAAAACCATCATGAGTTTTATAATAAATATAAGGATGATTATGCCTTACAACTCAGAGAAGCACTGATAGAACAGATATACTTTCGAAACTCACTTATAAAAGCAAACTCCCTGTATAATGCCATTAGGTCTAAGTGCCCTCTAATATTTGCAGTCATGAAAAAAATAATGAAAAAGGGCGGAAAAAACAAGTGATAATATTTACGTCTATTTGCGCAAATTATTTACACAAAGCTCGCACACTAGCTGACTCTATAAAAGAGCAAATGCCAGACGTTACGTTTATTGTATGTATTGTAGAAAAAGAATTGAAGCCAAGTTTTGAATATTGCAAATTTGATAAAGTAATATTAGCAAAAGAAGCTTGGGAGGGTAATTTTGAACGTTTCATTTATAAGCATTCAATTGTTGAAGCATCAACAGCAATAAAAGGGCAGTTCTTTCGATATTTATATAAGGCATATTCTAAAGAAAATGCTTTTGTTTATTTGGATCCAGATATTTTCGTATACGGCGATTTTGTCGAACTTAAGGAACGGATGAAAACTCGTCCAATTATATTGTGTCCCCATCTTTTGGAACCAGGGAATATTGACATGGAACTTTCAAGTACGGCGCATGGCGTTTATAATTTGGGTTTCTTGGCTGTAAATAACAGCGATGAGGCCAAACGATTTATCAATTGGTGGGCTGAAAGGTTATGTTTGTTTTGTTATGATGATATTCCTAATGGAATCTTTACAGATCAGAAGTGGATCGACCTTGCGCCATGCTTTTTTGACGTAGAAATCTTAAAGCATCATGGCTATGACTTTGCAACATGGTCACTTCTCAATTGTGATATAACCAACCAAGGCGAAAAATACTACGTCCACGATGAGCCGCTACGTTTTGTTCACTTTTCTGGATATGGAACAGTTCTCAATAATTGTATAAAAAATTGGCTTCCCGAGGGGCCCCATCCTTTTAAAACGCTTTATGAAGATTACTCCATAAGGCATGAGATGAATGATGCCGACGGGATATCCAAAAGTGCATGGAGCTACGGTGTATATTCTTCTGGTGAAAAAATCGATGATGAGCTTAGAAAGCTATATCGTAAGAACTACGATGCGATGCTTTCAATAGGGAACCCTTTTTTATTGAGTAATTCAAAAATAAAATCAGTTCTGAATAAACATAAGCATCATTTTCAAATTGGTACCCTTTATGCCTATTGCAAACGTGCCTCTGAAATATTAAAGCAAGATGGGTTGGTGATGCTTGGGAAAAAGGTCTTGCAAAAAATCAGGCAAATAAAAAGGAAACATTAAATAGAAATAGTTGATACTGCTATAAGAATAGTCTTAATAAAGTATTTCTGAGTAGCAAATAACTAAACTATTAAAAATATTAGGAGGATTTTCTATGAAACACAATTTCAAGCTTCCGATATTCTTGGTATCCTACCTCACCCTTTGCTTCCTGTTCCTCTTCTCCACGTCAGCTTCGGCCTACATCGACCCGTCTACCACCACCTTCGTCATTCAGGCGGTCGCGGGCGTGGCTATCGCCGTCGGCGCGGCGGTGGTGGTGTACTGGCGCAAGGCCAAGAAAAAGGTCATGAACAAGCTGGGCATGGATGAAAACGCGAAGAAAGAGGTCGAAAGCGACGACATCCGCGTGACCAACGACGATACGACGAAGGAGTAAGCGACAATGCAATGGATCGGCGCGGCTTTGGGGGCCGTTATGCGCCTGTGCTACCAATGGGTGCAGAACTATGGACTTGCTGTTATTCTCTTTACCATTCTCAGCAAGATCATCCTCTTACCGGTGTCGCTGTGGGTGCATCAAAACGGCATCAAGATGGTGCGCATGCAGGCGCGGATCAACCGCATCAAAATCCGCCACTTCGGCGATGGCG
>URXI01000235.1 GCA_900551775.1 uncultured Eubacterium sp.
GTTTCCTGCCGGCCTTCCTGTCTCTGGATCTGGGAAAATCATCGACTTCGTTACAACTGCACCTGCACCCGCATCTGCGGCACGCTTGATTGCCTCAACATTGATGGACGGTGTAGCCGACGCGACGATGACAGGATTTCTTAACTGTAAACCTGCATAATTTACTGGAACCATTTTTTCTCCTCCTTGTTATTTCATTTTGATTATTTAAGAGAGCATCCGCTCTTTCTTAACTATTCATAGAATTTTTCCGCATAGTGGCACGCCACCTGATGGCTGCCATGGAGCGTTTTCAGTTCTGGGCAGACATTTTTACATTCTTCTGTTACATATTTACACCGCGTGTGAAACACGCATCCCGTCGGCGGATTTGCAGGACTCGGCAGATCACCTTCCAAGATGATGCGCTCACTCCTGCGATGGACATCTGGAACTGGTATGGCAGAAAGCAATGCCCTGCTATAAGGATGTGTCGGATGTTCAAATAACTCTTTCTTATCCGCACATTCCACCATTTTCCCCAGATACATGACGACTACCTTATCGCACAGGTAGCGCACCACGCTCAGATCATGGGAGATAAACATGTAAGAAAAGCTATGCGTTTCCTGTAATCTCCGCATGATATTTAAAACCTGTGATCTGACGGAAACATCGAGAGCAGATACTGGTTCATCTGCAACGATAAACTTCGGATCTAATATAAAGGATCTTGCGATAGCAACTCTCTGTCTCTGTCCGCCTGACATTTCATGAGGGAACTTGTCCAAGTGTTCTCTGCCAATGCCCACCTCGTTTAACATCTCTATCACTTTTTCTTTTCTCTCCGCTTTGTCCCCGAGCTTAAATAGTTCCAGGGGCTCTTCCATAGATTGAAAGATCGTTCGCCGCGGGTTCAGTGACGCATAGGGATCCTGAAAGATCATCTGTAACTCCCTGCGATAAGGGCGCATCTTTTTAAATGACAATTTTTCAATATTCTGTCCCTGATACCGAATCGTACCTGATGTCGCCGGGTACAGATTCAGAATGGTGCGGCCCAATGTAGACTTTCCGCATCCACTCTCTCCAACCAGCCCAATATTTTCTCCCTTTAAAATATCAAGAGAGAATCCATCAACCGCTTTGACACACTGCTTCTTACCGACCTTTATGCCGTCGCTGTAGAAATACTTTTTTACATCTCTGATTTCTAATAAGGGTTTATCCATATCTCACCTCTCCTAACAATTCCCATCCATCAGCCAGCATCTGACCTGATGTCCGTCAAAATCCTTTAAATCAGGATGTTGTTCGTTGCATCGCATCGTACAATGTGGGCATCTGTTTGAAAACCGGCATCCCCTTGGCATATCCTGCATACTCGGTACCATACCTTTAATGGTGTATAAGATTTTCGTGTCTTCATCCAATCTAGGAATGGATTTTAAAAGCCCCTTCGTATACGGATGCTGCGGATGGTCGAAGATTTCTTCGCATGTGCCGTACTCGACGATTTCTCCTGCATACATGACACAGACATAATCCGCTACATCTGCGATGACACCCATATCGTGCGTTATCATCAGAATCGAGGTATCAAAGTCTTCCTTCAGTTTTGCCATCAGTTCCAAAATCTGTGCCTGGATGGTTACATCCAGCGCAGTCGTCGGTTCATCCGCAATCAAAACTTGAGGATTGGTCAGCATTGCCATGGCAATCATGACGCGCTGTCTCATACCGCCGCTGATCTGATGGGGATAAGTCTTCATCTTATTACGTGCATCGCCAATTCCGACTTTACTCAGCATTTCAACACTCATCTCAAAGGCCTGCATTTTATCTGCAATCTTATGTGTCAGTAGAACCTCACAAAGCTGTGTGCCGATGGTGTAAACGGGATTTAAAGAAGTCAATGGATCCTGAAAGATCATAGACACCTTTGTACCTCTGATCTTGTACATTTCCTCTTCTGATTTTGCCAGTAAGTCCTCTCCATCGAGACAGATCTGTCCCTGACTGACTTTGCTGTATTGTCTGGGGAGAAGCCTCATAATGGATGTTGCCGTAACACTTTTTCCGCATCCGCTTTCGCCCACAATGCCTAAGGTCGTTCCCTTATCCACGCTGAAACTGACGTCTTTTACTGCGGTAATCGTATGTTTCTTGACTAAAAAATCAACTTGCAGATTTTTCACCTGTAGTATTGGATTTTCTGAACTCATTTGTGCTTCCCCCTATCTCTTCATTTTCGGATCCAATGCGTCGCGCACGCCTTCTCCGATCAAATTGATGCAGATAATAGTGACAAACAGCACAATTCCCGCCGGGAGCCAGATCCAAGGCTGTGTTGCCAACACCGTCGCATTCTGCGCAGCATTGATGATATTGCCCCAAGACGCCTGTGGCGGCCTGATGCCTGCACCTAAAAAGCTTAACGATGATTCCATGATAATTGCACCGGAAACTCTGAATGCAATCAAAATCCATACAGGGGACAGCACATTGGGCAAAATGTGCCTGATCAATATGGTAGCATGACTGGCCCCCATCGCCCTGGCGGATTCTACAAAGTCCTTCTCGCAGACGGAAAGGGTTGCGCCGTAAACAATCTTCGCGGGCTGAATCCATCCCATCACTCCAATCATGATAATCATGGAAAATACAGAGGAACCAAATATCGCAACCAGCACCAGAATCATGATCAATCCCGGAAACGACTGAAAGATGTCGACGCATCGCATCACTAGAAATTCAATCTTGCCCTTAAAATATCCTGCGCATAGCCCTAATGGAATTCCTATGATAAAGCTGATCAGCGTGGAACACACGCCAACTGCAAGGGAGATGCGTCCGCCATAAAGCATACGAGCAAAAATATCTCTGCCGATATCATCCGTCCCCAGCAGATGGGCAGATGATGGCGCTTTTGCCAAAGAAGAAGAATCCATAAAATACGGGTCTATATCAAATAATACTGGGCCTAGAAATACGATAATCACTTCTATTGCAATGATCATAAAGGCTACCGTTGCCATTTTGTGTTTTACAAACTTCTGAAAAAAGTTTTCTTTCTGAATCAATAATTTAGTATCCTTAATTGTTCTCACCACTTCCTGCATTATTTGCTGCGGCTGATACGAGGATCCAGCACTCCATAGAAAATATCCAATATGATATTACAGCACATAACGACCACACAAATCATCGTGGTAATTCCCATTACTACGCTAAAATCTCTCGCATTAATGGACTGTACCATGAGTGTGCCGATTCCCGGCCATCCAAAGATCTGTTCAATAACGACTGCGCCTCCGACAATATACGGTATGTTCAAACTGATTACCGTCACAATCGGAATCAAGGAATTTCTGAGGGCATGCTTGATAATCACCGCCTTTTCACTTAATCCTTTTGCTCTGGCTGTCTTGACATAGTCCTCATTGAGCACTTCCAGCAGGCCGCCCCTGGTCTGTTTCACCAGATCTCCCAGAAGTGTGAACGCTACGACAAAGGCCGGCATCACCAAGTGATAAAGCAGGTCTCCTAGTGACCCTTCCGTACCTGCGGTATACATACCGTACCCAGGGAAGATTCCAAGTTTGGCCGAAAAAATATATAAGACACACAATCCCAGGAAAAAGCTGGGCATTGCGTTTCCAATGAATGCCAATGTGGAAGAGCAATTGTCCCAAAAGGAGTACGGCTTGAATGCTGCAGCCACACCGAGCGGTATTGCAATCAGAACCGAAAGTACCAATCCGGTTACCATTAAAAAGAGCGAAGGACCGATTCTGTTTCCAATCATCTGCATGACCGGCATTTTTGCGCGGACAGATACCCCCATATCCCCCTGGAAAAGGTCTAAGAGCCAGTTGGCATATCTGAGAAGCAGGGGCTGATCCAGTCCATATGCATGTATCATAGATTGATATGCTTCTTCTGTCATCTTGTTTTCTGATGCGATCAGATCTACTGCGTTGCCCGGAGCATAATCAGAAAGAATAAATACTGCAAATGTCAAGATCAAAAACACCGGAATCATCGATAATATCCGTTTAATAATATAGAGCGGCAAAGGCTCACCTCCTTTGACAAGGCTATATATGCGAGGCGGAATTGCTCCGAGGAGCAGTTCCCCTCGCTGTATAGCCGTCAACTTCAATTCTTTATCTACATTACTTTACAACCCATTCCCAACATTTATCGTTGTTAGGAACTGTCACGTTGCTAAGTTTAGAGGAACATACCATGTAAATATCCTGATCGACCAGGTTGATGTTAGGGCTCTCCTCATAGAGGACTTTCTGCATCTCCCAAGCCTTTTTAATACGATCGTCTTTATCAACGCATTGATTAACGGCAACGTGCAGATCATAATACTTCGGATCCTGAACGCGGCAATAAGTAACGCCGTCTGTTACATAGTCCATCATGAGATAGGTTGGCGAAGCTCCAGTCGTCGACTGTAACAGACACATATCAATAGAACCATCTCTTGCACCCGACATCAAAGTGGTAGCATCACCAGTCTCAATTTCTACATTCACGCCAATCTTCTTGAGGCAATCCTGGATAATGACAGCCATCTTCTCACGGTCAGAGTTGGAAGCACCCAGTGAGATCGTCTGACTGAAATCAAAGTTTGCATCCTTTAACATCTTCTTTGCCTTATCCGGATTGTATTCAACCTTGAGGTCTTTGTTATAGTAAGGGCTGCTTGGCATCAACGCACTGCACACTGGCTCTCCATATCCTTTTAATACGGAATCAACGATTAATTGCTTGTCAATGGCAAGTTCAAATGCGTGACGCACTTCCGGTCCGAATTTCTCATTGTTTAAAACCATCTGGATGTTGATCTTGTTGTCGACCAAATCTGCATGCAGTCCGTTCTTGCCATCGAGAGATTCCAATGCCTCCTCCGCAGTGACCGTATTCCAGCCTACATCAAATTCACCTGCTAAGAGTCCGGAAGATAAGGTTTCCTCAGACATAACACGATAGATTAATTTGTCAAACTGTGGACGTCCTAAATAGTAATCGTCGTAAGCTTCAAGAACTACCTCATATCCCGGTTTCTCACTGACAAATTTACAAGGTCCGGATCCAATCGGGTTGTCCCAGAAATCACAGGTTCCGAGTTCGTCTACAGGAATATCCTCCAGTAAGTGCTTCGGTAATACATAGTAGTAATAAGAGTAGGAACCGAAAAATGCTTCTGGTGTCGTCGGATTCTTCAAGTGCATTTCCAGTGTATAATCGTCAACTGCCTTTATCTGAATATCTCCGGTTCCGCTTCCGTCAGTTCCTGCAAACTGCGTCAGGAATCCGCGGCTGCCGTACCCTTCAAATTCAGGTTTTGCCATCGTCTTGAAGGTCCATTCCCAGTCATGTGCCGTAACCGGCTCTCCATCATGCCATTTGGAATCCTTTCTCAGATGAACGGTAAAAACGGTCTGATCCTTTGAAAGATCAATGGATTCTGCTGCCCTATAATAAATGATGTTTTCATTATCAAACCCGCACAGCCTGTCAAAAATCTTTTCATTGGGCATGATACTGAACATGCCGATGAGGTCATATGGCATCAGTCTGTTCCATGCGCCTCCCTGACCGTATACAATGGTTTTTTCGCCTCCTTTGCTTTCTCCTCCGGCATCCTTGTTCCCGCAGGCAGCCATGGCTGTCATGAGCGATAAAATCATGACGATTACGAATATTTGTCTTTTCCACCTTTTCATACTCTGACCTCTTTCCTTTCTTAATCATTTTAGAAATATGTTAATAAAAAACGGAGCATAACTTTATCTGAATTCCGAATAATCACGGTTTTCCCGTGAAATGTATGGCTCTCTATTTTTCTCCTGAAACTCCTTGCGAACTGCAACAATCAGCCTCGGATCTTTCACCATGTCATATCCCGCTTGTGCAAGGATCTGATAACTATACAGCATCGCTTTCTGACCAATACTCATGCCTGCAGTTGCCGTCACAGTCCAGTGGTGTGATGGCAGACCTAACACTCTTCCTCCGCCTTTCAAGTGCATCACCGGTACAATATGGCTGACATCTCCTACGTCTGTCGATCCAGCTTCAAAAACTGTTTCATCACAAGGTGCTTTCAAAACGGTAGAAATCAGTTGTCCCGACTCCTGTGGCGGTTCTTTTCCTGTTGCATTTCTATAGATGGTTCTGGCAAAGTTATAATCTTCTTCAGAAAACGAGAGTTTTGGAATTTTTCTTGCCGCATCATAGACCACATGATTCAACCTGATGTTTGAGACAAATCCGCTGGTTGCATTCTGAATATGCCATTCCATCTCCGTATCTGTCATCAATGCAGCTGCTTTTGCAATCTGAATCACCCGGCGCAACAGGTCGTCCAGATGTTCGTCCGCCGCCCTTACATAATAGTCCAAGGATGCATGATCGGGAACGATGTTTGGTGCAGCACCGCCATCACGATATACATAATGCAGACTGCAGTCAGACGTAATATGTTCCCGCAGATATTGCACACCGATGTTCATCAGTTCTGCTGCATCTAGTGCACTTCTGCCGCTCCACGGAGCCATCGCCGCATGTGCTGCAATTCCATGAAACTGGATATCCAGATGTATGATAGCCATGCACTCCCATGAATCAAAGCTGAAACTCGAATTGTCCGGATGATAGGAGAGACACACATCCATATCAGAAAATACTCCTTCTTTTGCCAATCGGACCTTTCCATCTCCTGCTTCTTCTGCCGGGCAATCCACCAGCTTGATCGTGCCCCCGAGCCCTTCCTTTTCCATGGCCGCCTTTAAAGCTGCTGCCGCTGCCACGCAGCCTCCTCCCATGAGGTTG
>URXI01000236.1 GCA_900551775.1 uncultured Eubacterium sp.
TATACTCAATTTTAAAAAAGCAACGTCATATAGTTAAAATCGTATCCGTAGGCTAATTCAGGCAGCCTTCATGCG
The DNA here is from genome assembly GCA_900551775.1 of uncultured Eubacterium sp. Lineage (GTDB taxonomy): Bacteria > Bacillota > Clostridia > Peptostreptococcales > Anaerovoracaceae > Senimuribacter. Next base: position 76 of record URXI01000236.1, read on the forward strand.
TTTGCCGCGAAGAAGAGGAAAAGAAAACTTGAATAAGAACGTAAGTTCTGATATACTAATAACCAGATAAAGGATTAGGAGGTGGCAGCGTGCAATCAGTATTAGAAAGTCATCTAGAATGGAAGAACTGGGAAGGTTTTTTGCCGAAAATCGACAATTTGAAAAATTCTGACCGATATGAGACAGAAGAAAAAGGTATTGTATTTGCACAAGCTTTTTCCTATCAAGTCGTAAAAGATTTATGGCGTATCATTGATAATAGACACCGATGGGACTGCAGGGAACCGGACTTTAAGATTACATCATTAAATTTTGAAGAAATTGCATTGGCAAAAGAAATTGCGAATTTTCTTTCGATGTTTAATGTAATGGAGTATGCGCATTTTATTGGGAATTTATATACACAGCTATTGCCCAACGCATATCGTTCTAACAATGGTGTATATTATACCCCGCCAGTGTTAGCGGAGCGGCTGCTTGACTTGTTGGCAGCAGAAGGTGCGGACTGGGGTAATTCTGTTATTCTCGACCCCGCTTGTGGTGGAGGGGCTTTTCTGGTGACTGTTGCCAACAGAATGTTGGGTGATTATAGAATCAAAACGCTGTCAGCAGAGGAAAAATTATTACATCTCGAGAACCATTTGAATGGAATTGAAATAGATCGGTTTGCTGCACTTTTAACACAATGCCTGATAGATATCGTAGTATATCCTGAATCTATAGAAGCAGGGCGGAGGCTCAACTCTATTATTCGGATTCAAGATACAATACAGTATGCTTTAACCGAAAATGAAAAATATGATGTAATCGTTGGCAATCCACCGTACAGCAGGTTAAAGCTGGATGACAAGACGCGAAAGGCTTATGCCCGTTCTCTGTATGGACATGCGAACCTATATGGTTTGTTCATCGATGCAGCGTTACGTCTAAAGAAAGAAAACGGGCTGATTGGTTTTGTTACGCCAACTTCTTTTCTGGGGGGAAAATACTTCTCTAATTTAAGGAATTTGTTGTCAGAAACAGCTCCGTTATTAACGATAGATTTTGTAGACCTGCGGAATGGTGTTTTTGATAAGGTTCTGCAAGAAACTTGTCTTGTCGTATTTGGGGAAAATGCACATAGAACTGTAACCGCTAACAAAATCAGTGTGAAGGAGAACACTTATAATAAGGTGGAAAGAATTGGAAACTTTACTATTCATCATGGAACTGGTCCATGGCTCATTGCGAGAGATGTTTTAGACACAGATTTAGTCAATGGAACCAAAGACCTTAACGTCCATCTATCTGATTATGGATATAAAGTAACCACAGGTCAGTTGGTGTGGAATCGACATAGGCCCCAGATCCATGCAAAATATCAAAATCATGCGAAGCCTATTATTTGGGCAGAAGCAATCCATTCTGATGGCAAGTTTGATTTTGAATATAAATATAGAAAAGATTTGAAATACATCAAAGTAACAGATCATCAAGATTTTTTAATTAATCATGCTCCGGGGATTCTTGTTCAAAGAACTACCTCAAAAGAGGAGGATTGCAGGCTGCAGACCTGTATTTTACCAGAAGACTTTGTGAGAGAATGGGATGGTGTTGTGATTGAAAATCATGTGAATCTCATCACACCGACAACCGCAGAAGCGAGAGTATCTTTGGATGTGCTATTTCTGATATTGCAGTCAAAGACAGTCGATCGACTATTTAGATGTTTATCAGGCAGTGTCGCGGTGTCGGCATCGGAACTTCAGGAGATTCCGCTTCCTTTGATAGAAAACTTGGACAAATTGGAGCGGTTAGTAAAAGATACACAGGGAAGCGTGGAATATATGCTGCCAAATGTAATAGAAAAGCTGGTTTTACAAGCCTATGGCCTGGAGGAATAAGATGTGTACATGGAACTTTGAGAAGTTACCGGATATTATATCCATACAGGAACGATTGAAGCTGATTTTTCCGAAAGAAGTTGATATCAACGGTTATATTACCCGTGAGATGGGTGCAAAAACAATCTTTGTAATGTTGTATTGTTTTTGCATTGATGGAAAAGAGTGGATTAGACCTGCAACAGTTACCTGTATGACGGATCAACAGGCGAGGTGTCAGGAAATAGAGGAGCGTATAAGCTGGCTTGCTACCAATCAAAGCAGCAAGGCACCTAGAGATATACCAAATAGGTGGTATAAGTCAAACACAAGGGAACCGATCAGGGATGAGACAATACGAGAATTGGTAAGGCTAAATGCGATAATAGAAAGATCAGGGCTGCCTACTACGTCACCATTGCCACGGTATTCTTTGCATCAGCAGTTTGCGCAATTATTTGATCCTAATTTAACAGATGAAGCATTATCACAAGCGATTCAAGAATGGCATAAAAATTTTTTGTCCCAGAATGCTCTAGCCAGGACTGCATTATTAAAGCGGTTAGTTACAGCTTCTACAGACGGCATATTAATCAACTTACCTAATGGAGAAACGAGGAAAATGGCAAATGGGCCAAGTAGTGTATTGACGAAAGCAGTTGTAGAAGAATTTACAAAAAATTTTATGAAGGATCCTGCAGTAGTTTTAATTAGTGAATCTTCTCAAAAGCTATTAATGAAAGATGATGAATTATGCCAAGCAATAGGTTTTCATGTCGATGTTGGAACGGTATTACCGGATTTGATATTGGTGGAACTGGGAATACAAACACCAAAAATTGTGTTTGTAGAATGTGTTGCGAGCGACGGTCCTATCAACGACAGAAGGAAGCAAGAATTGCTTGATCTTATTCATCAAGCAGGATATGAAGAAGACGATTGTGCTTTTGTAACTGTGTTTAGGGATAGGTCGGACACTGTAAGTCGGAGATTAGTACCGTCTATTGCTTGGGGAACGTTTATTTGGCATGTGAGCGAGCCGTGCAATATAATATATTTACATTCAGCCAATGGAAAACAGAATAATCCATTTGAAATGTTTTAAGCGTATAAAAACAGGCATATAAATCATTTGATGTGACTGAGAGTTATAAATCGGTCTGTAGCGTAAATTCTGCAGGCCGTTTTTTATTGTCCTTGCAAAGCCTGCGGCCGAGAGTATATAATAGATAAGTATTTTAAACAAGGAGACAAATCACTTTATGATTTTACTAAATGCAGAAAAGATAAAGAAAAGTTATACAGAAAAACCGCTGCTGACGAGCATCGACCTGACCATCAACGACAGTGACAAGATCGGCCTCATCGGTGTCAACGGCAGCGGCAAGTCCACTCTGCTGAAAATCATCGCAGGCGCTATAGAGGCGGAAGGCGGCACCATCACCAAGGGAAAGGAGTTGCGAAGGGCGTACCTTGCGCAGAACCCGGCCTATGAGGAAACGCTCAGTGTCATGGACCAGGCGGTCAGATATCTGGAAGAAATCAATCCCCATTTTGAAATCTATCAGTGCCAGGCCATGCTGACTAAACTGGGGATCAGTGATTTTGATCAGAAGATGGGAGAACTATCCGGTGGTCAGAGAAAACGAGTTGCCATGGCGGCGGTGCTCACTGCGGAGAGCAACCTTTTGATCCTGGACGAGCCGACCAACCACATGGATAATGATGTCATCAGCTGGCTGGAAGAGTTTTTGATCCAATATCGCGGCGCCGTTTTTATGATCACCCACGACCGTTACTTCCTCGACAGAGTGACCAATCGCATCGTGGAGATCGACGGCGGCATGCTCCACAGTTACAACGGCAATTACGACTATTATCTGGAGACAAAAGCGGCCCGCAAGGAGATGGAGCTGGCAAGCGAGCGGAAGCGGCAGGCGATCTACAAAAAGGAGCTGGCTTGGATCAGACGGGGCGCCCAGGCCAGGACGACCAAAGCCAAGGGCAGGATCCAGCGTTTCAATGAACTTGCGGAGAACAAGCTGGAGATCGACGATGCCGAACTGGAGCTTTCCACCATATCCGCAAGGCTGGGGAAGAAGATCATCGAGATGGAGCATCTGTCAAAGGCCTACGGCGACAAGGTTCTGATCAAAGACTTCAGCTATACCTTGCTGCGCAGTGACCGCATCGGCGTCATCGGACCCAACGGCTGCGGAAAATCCACCTTGCTGAACATCATTATGGGGCAGGTACAGCCGGACTATGGTGCAGTTGAGAAAGGCGAGACCGTGAAAATCGGGTACTTTTCTCAGGAAAATCAAGTCCTTGATGACAGCGCGCGGGTCATCAAATACATCGCTGACATCTCAGACAACATCAAAACCGCAGAGGGCAGTTTTTCTGCGTCCCAGATGTTGGAGCGGTTTTTGTTTCCGCCTCACATGCACTCAGTGGAGATCGGCAGGCTGTCAGGCGGAGAAAAGCGCAGGCTTTATCTGCTCAGCATCCTCATGACTGCGCCCAATGTGCTGATTCTGGACGAGCCGACCAACGATCTGGATATTGAAACGCTGACCGTTTTGGAAGACTATCTGGACAGCTTTGGCGGCGCCGTTATCGCCGTATCCCACGACAGGTATTTCCTCGATCGGGTTACGCGAAAGACCTTTGCTTTCCTGGGTGATGGCAGGGTCAAGGAGTATAACGGAGGCTACAGCGATTTTGATGCGAAACGTCGGGAGGAACTGGCAGAGGAAAAAGAAGCAGAGAGATCAAAAGCGAAGCCGGCAGGCATGCAGAGAGCCAAGACGCAGCAAAAAGCAGAAAAACTGAAATTCTCTTACAAGGAGCAGAGGGAATATGAGACCATCGACGAGGACATCGCCGCATTGGAAGGACGCCTCGCTGCGCTAGAAAGAGAGATGCTGCAGAATGCGACCGACTTTCCTGAGCTGGCCAAGCTGACGGAGGAGAAGGAGGAGCTGGAAGGACAGCTCTTAGAAAAGATGGACAGATGGGAGTATTTGTCCGAGCTGGCAGAGAAGATTGCTAATTACAAAAAGGCATAAAGTATGATACAATGTTTTTATGCGAATATTGTACATGAGGAGGATTTGAGATGGCAGACATTAAATACGAAATCGTTGAAGAAATCGGCGTATTATCGGAGAACGCCAGAGGCTGGCGTAAAGAATTGAATCTGGTCAGCTGGAACGGAGCGCAGCCCAAATACGACCTACGAGACTGGGCGCCGGAACATGAGAAAATGGGGAAGGGAATTACCTTGACCGCTGCTGAAGTGAAAGAATTAAAAACGCTGCTCGGCGGCATAGAATAGAGTGCGGGGCGGTACCATGAATACAGAAGAAGTGAGGATTATAGAAACTGGCAGGTATATGGAGCTGGCACCGCTGTTTCAAGAATCCGGACTTGAGATTCATATCGAAGGCGACGCGCCGCCGGCCATGATCACCTGCTGGCGGGCAGAAGATGAAGAGGGCCGTCTTTTGGGCGGCATCTCTATTGAATACAAGGGCGGCGAGTTCGTCATCGGAGACATCGCCGTGAGAGAAGATCTCAGAGGATGTGATATAGGCACTCTGCTGGTGCAGACTGCGCTGAAACGAATTTCTGCCATGGGCGGAGAGCGCATTTATCTGGTGGCAAAGGCGCCGAAGTTCTTCGAGAAGTTCGGATTTACTTATTTAACCCCGGAGAAAGCGCCGGACATTTTTAACTGTAAAACCTGTGATCAGCTGAACGTCAGCTGTTACCCAGAATTTATGACATATCATTATTAAAAGAGGAGAAACTTAACAATGGAAAAGCTTTTATTTATCGATGCATGTATCAGCACCCATGCGTCAAGAACGAAGAGACTGTGCACGACATATATTGACCTGTTCTTGAAGAAAAACCCGGAAGTGACATTGGAAACGGTGGTGCTGCGAAAAGGAAAAGTGGAACCGCTGACCAAAGAACGGATTATTGAGCGCGACAACTATATCAAGAAAAAAGACTGGAACCAGCCGATGTTTGATCTTGCCAAGCAGTTTCAGGAGGCGGATTATATTGTAGTGGGGACTCCGTATTGGGATCTGTCATTCGCGTCCATTTTGAAGGTATACGTGGAGAACATCATGGTGGCGGATCTGACTTTTGCGGCGACAAACACTGGATTTGTCGGTCTCTGCGAGGGCAAGTCGCTGGTGTACATCACCACGGCCGGCGGTTTTATCGGCGATAAGAATTTCGGCTATGACTACATGTGCGGCGTGGCAGACATGTTCGGCATTCCGGAGACGGAACTGATCAAAGCCGAGGCACTGGACATCGAAGGCTTCGATGCAGAGAAGATCATGGAAAAAACCATCGGAGAGGTAAAACAGAGATTTTAAGAGAGCAAGCTGCGCGGTAAATGCCGGCAGAATCTACGAAAACGGCGTAGAGCATTCAAAAACAATGCTTTGCGCCGTTTTTGCGTTGATGCTGCCACTGTGACTCATTCTGGGAAATCGAAGTTACTGTACTCACCGGATTCGTTACGCAGGTTTAGAGCCGAGCTGCGATTCTGCGTAACCGCCCCCACATCATAAAATGGAGTTATAATCAATAACAAATAAGTGGGAAAATTTTTGTATATTAAAACAAAAAATCTGTTGACAACGGACGTTACCGGTAGTAAGATACTTGCATAAGCAAAGTTGAATAGAAACCAAAGACTTTGACGGAGACAGTAGATTCACGCCGAAAAGGCAGGAGCGAACCGGGGATGGTGAGAGCCCGGCGCCGAAGGTAGACGTTTATCGAAGATCACTCCCGAGTTGCAGGGCCGAAAAGCCGCAATTGGCTGAGTAAGTGCTGACGGGCCTTCCCCGTGATCGTA
>URXI01000237.1 GCA_900551775.1 uncultured Eubacterium sp.
GGTGTAGGGGCCGGGTCTCGCCACTGGGAGATTAGCATAGGTTGCCGGGGTAGGCACTCCCTCCTGGTTGAGGAGGGCGGCGATATTCCGGCAGCTCATGCCAGAGAGAGCCAGGGCGAAAATCCGCCGCACGACAGGGGCTACTTCCTCATCAATGACGATTTTGTTTTTCTCCGTTGGGTGCATCTTGTAGCCATACACTGGCTTGCCGCCGATAAACTGTCCCTTCCGCTGCTTATCCCGCTTGACGCTCTTGATCTTCTTGGAGATATCCTTGGCGTACATGTCGTTCATGATCGCCCGAAAAGGGGTGATGTCGTTGGCCGTGGAGTCCACGCCGGTGTCGATGCCGTCCAACAGGGAGATATACCGCACCCGGTGTTCCGGGAAATACCGCTCCATATAGTGGCCGGTCAGGATGTAGTCCCGGCCCAGCCGGGAGAGGTCCTTGGTAATGACCATGTTGACCTTCTTTTCTTCGATATCCGTAATCATCCGTTGGAAGGCCGGGCGGTCAAAACTGGTGCCGCTCCAGCCGTCGTCTATATAGGTGTCATGGACGCTCAGCCGGTGCTGCTGCACAAACTCCCGCAGCAGGGATTCCTGGTTCTGGACGCTCTGGGATGGTCCCTCGCTCTCATCCTCCTTTGACAGTCTGATGTATAAAGCCGCATGGTAATCTATGGGATTGCTTATCTCTAAGTACATGCTATACCTCCTGAGATAAGCGGCCATTCATCATATATATGATAATATTTTGCGGCCATATCGTCAAATTATCGCCGTATTTCGGAGATTTCTCTCTATAAAAAGCCTTAAGGACTGTCTTACCAGCTCTGGCAGCTTTTCTCCTTCTTCTGTGAAAAAGCAATGGACAACCGGCACCCGTCCATCCTTTTTCATGGGCATTCCCTCCTTTCTGAAATAGTAAAGAATATGCGGCAATTCATGCGCACTTGCTCGTCTGCATATAGAAAAGCCGTGTCGGGATAACGACACGGTTCAACAATAATTGACAAAGTTTTCCTCCCTTCTTACAATAAAGGTGAGTTGGGAGGTGTTGAAATGCATCCGGGATTAAATAAGTATATGATGCAGCTGCGCATGGAATCTAAAGAGAAGGAAAATCAGGGCAAGCCGCCGATCACCTCTCCCGATGTGGTTCAAACAGCTGATTTTGTGTTTTCTCGAATTCCACATCAAGAGGGTGACAGCGGCCGGCTTTTACTGGCCAAACAAAAAGCTGACCGGAACAATCGGTATCTCGTGAAACACGCTTATACAGATTGTGCCTGCAACGAGTTCATCTATACCAAATTGGCTCAGGCGATGGGATACTGTATGCCGGACGCGGTCTTATTCCAGCTCTCTCCAGGGGAAAAGCGCCTTATTTCAAAACGGAGTATATTATAGGGGAACGATACTTGACCGTGACCGATCCAGCGCCTACTTATAAAAAAGTACGGGAGCAAGCCAAAAATTGGGAACACTATTTTGCCTTCTATGGCTTGTACAGCCTTACAGGCGAGGGGGATGGCGTTGAGATCTTGCTCGCTGATGACGATAGAATCTATCGTGTAGACACGACCGATGCTTTTCCTATCAGCAATTTCCAGCTTGACGCAGCCGGCATTCACCAAACCATCCGTGGTCTGAACCCGCAGCAAGTTATGAAAGAAAACCTGCTTTCCAGCGATCTGTCACATGTTCTCGATTCTTCTTGGTGCGATGTTCATCTGGCAAGGTGCCTGAAAATTTGTCCAGATAGTCTGCCTTATTTCTTAGGCCCTTTCGCCCGTATTCAGGAGATTGGTGACGACTACATTGATGATTTTCTGAACACGCTTTGTTATTTCTACCCGGATTTTATTGGCGACTATTTTAAACGCTATATTTCCGCTCTGCAAAAGCAGTGCGCGGAGTATTGGAAAGAAAAACGGTGAGGGGGACATCCCTCACCGTTTTAACGTACCAGATCATGCTCCAACTGTTTGACTGAACAGACCTGAAAGGGCCATTGAGGTTCGTTCCAACGACTCCCGCGATATAACCGGCTGCGGTTCATTACCAGGACTTGCTCAAATACACCGGCATGATAATCATTCAGAAGTCGTGTCAATCCGGGACGATTCAAGTCCTGTCCGGGAAAACCGTCATCCTCATAATATCCTGTAATTGGAAGTCCCTTTCCCGCCGCATAGCGTTCAAGCTTCCGCTTTTGCATCTCCAACGCGTCCCGCCGCATTTCAGAATTTCCGCCCCTGTCCACACGGCAATAAACTGCTGTACGTTTCCCTTGCATAAAATTCACCTCTTTTCTATTGTCCCACGAGGCCGATGCAAAATTTGGCGTAAAAAATCACCGCATTTCAATCAGTCCATCTAAGAACTGCTCAAAACCCGGTGTTAACTGGATATTCAATTCATACCCCTGCCGAACCTCCACCCGGCGGACCAAAATAGACAAGAGCATTTTCTTTTCCTCCATGGTTCCACTGGTAAAGATCTGGTTCAGTCCACAGTATTTGAGCTGTTTGATCCGGATCTCCCGGCGGAGCTGCTCTGCATTTTGGAGCTTGGCTTCCAGTTCAAAAAGCCGCTCTGTCTTTTCCTGAACGGCCTGCTCTGTTTCCTCTAAAACGGAGTGCAGCAGCGTCAACTGAAACAAGCTCTCACCACGGAGCGCCTTGGCGATCTCGCTCCGGAGGGTTTCGTAATCCTGCCGCTTCCCTGCCAAAGCATTTTGGGCCTGTTCGTATTCCTTTTTCCGATCTTCGAGCGCTATTTGATACTTGTATTCCAGGATCGTTTCCACAGGCAGGGCCTCCAGTTGTTCCAGAAGGGCGGATATGGCTATTTTAAACGTTTCCTCGATTCGTTCGGCCCGATAGGTCCGTGGCCCATCACATTCCACTGGAACGCCACCCACACTGGCATTGCAGCGATAGGTTCTGCGGTCCTGCTGATAAAGGGTACCGTCTTTTCTGCGGTATTGTTTTCTGCTGGTGGTACCATTGACCCGCGCACCACAATGGGCACAATAGAGAAATCCGCTCAAAAGAGACTTTCCTCTCGTCTGCATGGGTATGGTTTTCATATTTTCTGATACTCCTTTTCCGCGATTTGCTCGAATCTCCTGCACACTGGAAAACATATCATCGTCCACGATCTGAAGTTCCGGAAGCTGTTGGGACTCCGCATCACCTTTTTGCAGAATTCCCAAATATATCCGGTTCGACAGAATGCGGCCAATGGTAGACTGATTCCAGCGCTTTCCTTTGCGTGTCGTATAACCGCAATCATTCAAATAATTGGCAATACGCAGCGGCCCAAGGCCTTCGCGCATTGCTTTTTCAAACATCAGTCGTACGACTTCTGCCTCATCTTTACATATGCGCAGATCGTTCATGGGCTGATTTTTCTTGTTGAGCCGTTCTCCCCGGACCAGTTCATACCCATATGGACATTGCCCGCCTGTAAAAAAGCCATCTTCGGTCAACTGGCGGATACGTGTCCGGACCCGCTCGGAGGTTTTTGCACTCTCGCCAGCAGCCTGCCAGTAGCGGATATAGTTGGTGAGCTTGTCAACATGGTTGTCAAAACGCTGCTCCCCTTCACAGACGCTCCAGACAGCAATGCCGTTCCGTGTCAGCCATTCCACAACAAACGGCGTCTCATCGTCCCGCCTTCCGATCCGGTCAAACATATAGACCAGAAGGATATCAAATTTTCCGGCGAGGGCAGCCTCCCGGATCTCCAGAATGGCGTCCCGCTGCTGCATGGTCAGCTTATAGCCAGAAATCCCTTTTTCGGAAAGTTCCTTTTCGATCTCCCAACCTCTCTCTTGGGCAAATGTGCGGCAGGCAATGCGCTGCATAGGGATATCGTTTTTCTCTACCTGTCCCCGGTCTGATACGCGGTAAAGACAGTAAACTCGGTTCATGGCCGTACTCCTTTCAGATTGATATCCTCATTCTAAAGGCGAAGCGGCCGGCTGAATAGAGGATGGTTTCTGTTCGGACAGGGCAGAAAATACATAGTGCCAAATGCTGATTTCCGGTACATCGCTTTCAAAAGTCAGTTTTACGCGGGAATCATTGATGTCTAGGGTGAGTTCATGCTTTTGAATATCATACTGCATCCAGATAACCTCCTAATGAATTTTGAATTTGATATAGAAAAACCGCCCTTTCGGACGGTTGAATTTTCGTATTGAATTCGCGTCTGCCTTGGGTGCGAACGCAATGGGCGCGCAGACGAGTGACGCCTCTAATCAAAAGTATAGTGTCTGATTTTCATTTTGGGGGTGTAGCCCATTTGGGCTCCCGATTGGTAGGTTTGCATACCTCTCACCCAAAAAAGGACATATCTTGCAAAAATATTTTACCTTTTGACCCGTGTGCCTTCACGCTCGGAATAGAACTATTGTATTTATTTTACGCTGAAATGTCAAGGCCAAGGATAAACTGCTCCACACTGATGGTAAATTTGATTTTCAGGCGATAGTCGCGGAACACGTCTACCCGCTCAATGATTTGTGACACGATCATCTTCTTGGTCTCTATGGTCGCGGTATCGTAAATATCGGACCACTCCACGAAGCGATCATATCTCGTGGATAGCTTTTCCAAATATGCCTCGCTATCGTCCAAAGCCCTTTTCGCCAACTCATAGTCCTGCTCAAGGGCAGCGCACTTTTCTTCTGTACGAGCAATGGCCTCTTTCAGCATATCCGGGGTAAATGCGCTGTTTCCAGTCAGAGCGTTCACGATCTCGGCATTAAGCACCTGTAAATCATTCCTCGCCTTTTCATACTCTCTCTGCGCTTTGTTGACGATGGCTTTTTGCTCACCCATTTGCGCCTGGTATCCTGCCGCAAGGATTTCCGCCTTGGATACGCTCTTCACATACCGCAAAACCTGATGGATAATATCGTCTATCATTCCGTCCAAAATGGTAAGCGTGTACCCTGTTTGTCCATCGCAAGGCTCATGCTTGCGGGATTTTGTTTGGCAGGTATATCGAATCCTCACCGTGTCTGTTCCATCTGCTCGGGAGCGTCCTTTCCCATTCGTTGTCAAGCACAGGCGGGCTCCACAATGTCCACAGAACACATTGCCAGCCAGCAGAGACTTTCCTCGGGTATTCCTTGGGATACGGCGCTGCTTCTCGTAGGCATTGGACCTCTGGTATATGATCTCCTGGACTTCCATGAACAGCTCCGGCGTGATGATTTGCAATTCAGGGATAATATCGGAATGATATGCACCGCTCCGCAGGATACCAACATACATGATATTTCTGAGGATGTTACGGACGCTGGAAGGATGCCAATTCTTTCCGGCGCGGTTTTTGAGTCCCATTTGGTTCAGAAGGTTTGCAATGCTCTGCGCTCCCCTCCCTTCTGCCGCGCATTTCTTGTAGATGAAGACAACAACAGCAGCTTCCTCTTCATTGATCGCCAAGTCGAAGAGTTCGTGGCCTTTCTTGTTGACTCGTCCAATCCGAACCAGCTTGTAACCATAGGGACAAATCCCGCCCGTAAAATGTCCGTCTTCCGTGATCTGCCCCAAACGGGTCGAGGTTCGGATCGAGGTCTTTTCGCTTTCACCATCGGCCGCCCAAAAGCGGATATAATTCATCAAGCGGTCATTGTGGGTGTCAAACCTCTGTTCGCCCTCTTTCACGCTCCAAACGTGGACGCCATGTCTGGCAAACCACTCCACTACAAAAGGCGTCTCGTCGGAAATCCGCCCGATCCGGTCAAACATGAACACCAACAGGATATCGAATTCATCGTTCAGTGCTCGCGCTTTGATGACCTGAACAACATCCCGCTTGGCAGCTCGGACTTTATGTCCAGAAACACCGTCCTCCTGTTCTTCAAAGACGATGGTCCATCCCTTTTGCTCACAGAATCTATGGCAGGCAATTCGCTGCATAGGGATGTCCGGCTCATCGTTACTGTCATGGTCTACCTGCTTTTCTGTCGATACACGATACAAGCAACAGACACGGGTGCCGGTTCGGGCCTCTGCAAATGTCGAATGCTTCACGCTGGGAGTGAAGCGTTCTTTCAGATATTCTTTAAAATCAGGAAAGCTGATATTCTCCATATCAATCTGCCTCTCTTATGTAGAATGAACTGGCAGATTGACATATCTCTGTATGAACTTTTCAAGGTGCAAGAACCTTTCCTTTGTTCATACTAATATTATATCATTTTCGTATAAATCCGCCAAATTTTTGCAAAATCCTGCTTCTTTAAAAACATTTAGATTGTATTTCCCAATCATTTTTCGTCAAGCTGGAAAGTCCGGTATTCAGCAGCGTATTTTTGATTTTGGGCAGCACTTTTGTATTTCGTTCGCTCGTAAAGACCGCTTCTACACTGTGTCCACGAACGGACAGTCGGAGAACGGCCCCAGTTGCGTTGCATTGTTCCACTCCCACGATATAAACTTTTTCCGTAGAGGAACTATTTTTCCTCATAGCATAACGCCTCCATGATTTGCTCCAAAGGCAAGAGTGCGTCAGGTCAGACACTCTCTTGAATGTTGAACGAAATAGTTCATGCAGAGACACGCCCTCATGCAGGTATATCTCTGATAAGGGTGTGCCGTTCTATCCAAATCCGTTCCTGCCCCTGCTTTGTCAGCGGCGTATCGCTCTCCTTGGCACGCAGATGCAGTGCTTCCCCGGAAAGCATATCCTCTTTGGACGGTCATGGGGTTTTCAAGGTGCCACCGGGCC
>URXI01000238.1 GCA_900551775.1 uncultured Eubacterium sp.
GCGGTTGTTATTCTTCCTCTCTGTCTCCTGACCTGGGAATCAGGAACGAAGGCAGGCTTCGCTCACAGCCGATCTTCTCATAAAAGCCCTCCGCACCGGGCTTGGCCCCGAAGTACAGCAGCGTGGGCGTGTGCGCGCGGGCCAGTTCCATCTGTTGCCGTGTCTAATTTGATACAACATAACGGCAGCCTATTTCTACCCCGTAACGATGAACACCCCCGTGTGCATTTTTGCACACCCCTCATAACGATGCCGTATGCACCGTTACGGAGTAAGGGATTCGGTTGTATCGCTGCCTGTGCATACATTGCGTTTTCCTCGTAAAGCTATTTTATAGAGACTGTCCATATGTCCCCATCGACCAGGTACTGAAATTCCGTCAGAGTCGGATCATTTATCACACGCATTAAGTCCTCAAAATCATCGACTGTGTTTATCTCTGACAGATGATTGCTTTCCACCCATTCCATCTGCCCCTCATCGGAAGACACGACCATGCCGCTATATTCGTTAGCCTTGAACATAAGAACAACATACCGTCCGTCTTTGATTGGAAATTGCTTCACGCCAACAAGGCGGGGATTTTTTATGTCCAGCCCCGTTTCTTCTTTCATTTCACGAATCACCGCGTCAACGAAAGATTCTCCCGGTTCCACATGACCGCCCGGAAGCGTATATCCCTGCCAGTCATTTTTTATTCTGTTCTGAAGGAGCATTTTGTCTCCATCCGTGATGAGACATAATACCGTCAATTCGACATTTTCTGTTCTGCCCATATTGTTCTCACTTCTTCTTTTTCGGAGCGGGAAGCTCCTCATACATTGATTCCAGCAATTCCCGCAGGAACTCCTTATTATCAACATCATCCACGAGCAGCATTTCCTTTGCACCTTCATACGGAAGTTCCAAATCCGCATTCGGCATCATCGCCACAGCAGATTTTGTCGGCTTCACAAGAAGGCGGTCATCGTAAATGCCGCCGACAATCTTGCCGCGATAGTAAATGATGTATTCTCCCATCATTGCCCGATAGGTCACATCATGCAGTTCCGAGAGCTGCTCCAATATAAAATCCAGGTATTCCTTGCTCGATGCCATTACAATTTCTCCTTCATACCATTTTCACTCAACCATTTTACTGATTGCCCTAATGCCTCAATTGTTTTCGTTTCGAGAACGACTCTGGCATTCCTGTTCTCTGCTAATCGCAGCCTTTCGATAAGATCAATCTCACCATAGCCAAGCGCAAGATGATTCCTTGGCGGCTTTTCTGATCCATCATGTATATGAAAATGTATCAGATGTGCCTTATGCTCCATAATAAATGGAACGTCTTTCTCACCGATTGCTTTTGAATGCCCAACATCCCATGTCAAACCGAATTTTGGACTTTTCAGTAGGTACTCGATTGCATTTCTCTCATAGCCACGGAAACCATCCGTATTCTCAACAGCAATCATCACATTACTGTTCCCAATCCATTCTTCACACAAAGACCGAAATACACTAAAGGATTTCATATAAGTGTCAAAGTCGCGGTCGTACATCTGCACCTTTCTATCCGGCAGAGTGATGTGAATCCCGTGGTTCATGTGCATATTCAAAGTAAGTGGCTGACTGCCATCTCCATATTGGTCACGCAGACACAGCAGCTTTTTGGCCACTAAGATAGATCGCCGTACTGTTTCCAGATAAGCCTCCGTCACCAGTTGATTGAAATCCGCGATATTAAGGTTTTCATCCAAATGGATGGTATAGTAGATACCTGCCTGTTCTGCAATCTTTTGCAGGGAATCTATCTGCTCCAATTGTTCCACTTGGTATTCTGGAAAGTTCATATTCAATTCGAAAAATTTAAGTCCCAGACTTCGGCAAAGATCAACATTGTCTTCAAGAGTCCTGTTCTCAACTAATGTTGGCATTCCAAACTGTATCATCAGTTTTATCCTCTTTTCCTACTCCTGGCTCACAAATCACAGACCATGATATATTCTTCGGCGTTCTCATCCACGGTCTTGAACCCGACATTCTTATACATCTTCACGGCGTAGTTTGCTTTCTGCCCCGCCAGGGACGCTCTTTCGTATCCCTGCCATTTCAGCAGCTCAAGCATTTTCACCATAAGCTGTGAGCCGATACCCTGACCGCGATATTCCTTGTAAAGCGAAATGGCGAAGGACGGCGTCTCATCATCCACATGACCGTAATCGTCCATGATCCTCGTCCAGACCGCGCCGACTACCTTGCCGCCGAAATCAGCTACCAGGCAGTTATCGCCCTTTCGGGTACCGAAATCATCCGTGTACACTCGCAGTTCCGGCTTTTCGATGATATCCCGTGCAGGCGGCTCTGCTACCTTCGGTATGAAGATTGCTTCATATAAGAAGTCCTTCAGCAATTCGGTTTCACCCTTACCCTGATACAGACACTCCTTACATTTATGTTAGAGCATTAATCGTTTTTGGTCTAATTGAGATTGGCAAGGTGATCGAGTCTGGCGGTATGCCGAAAATCTATTCGCTTTGCGAATAAAAGAGATGTTTGGTATACATTCAAATCAACACTGCTGTGTAGCAAGGGACTTCCGGCATAATCGCTGGGAGTCCTTTTTAGTACTACCGATGGAACAAAAAATGAAACCGTAAATGGGACAAAAATGCTCACTTTCCAAACCGATGCTCGATGTAGCATTCGTGGCAGCAATACTTCCGCTTACTGTTTCCATATACTCGAAACTCCTTACCGCAGTTCGGGCAGATAAAATCGTAGTAGGCTTTCCGGTCAATCATGTACATATGATTGTTCCACCAGTAATTCCGGCATTTATCGCAGCAGAACAGCTTCTTCTTACGCTTCGGTTCCTGCTTGATTTCCGTACCACAATTCTTGCAATACATATACTTGTATTTTGCGTCAGGAAGCTCCGCCACTGCCTTGCCTTCACCCCGTAGTCCATGACGGCGGCAAAACGATTTAACCGTTTCCAGCTTTATCCCTGTACGCTCGGCTACCTTTCCATAGCCCAATCCTTGCATTCGCAGTTCCCGAATCATTTCTTTTTCGTTATTTGTCATCATGTTCGATTCCTTTCTTTTGACAGTATTTTGGTAAGTAACAGGTGGTCTTTTTATCATCAAGCCACCGTATCTTCAGTTTCCTGTCAGGCATTACAGTGATGCGCTGGAGAACTATCACCAGATCGTTCTCATCCGATAACATTTCCCATACGCTCATTTTTTGGAATGTATGTATCCATCGCTGCACATCATCCGCTCTGTCTTCGCCGACAATCGCTGTCACGATATCTGCTACTTTTTCTGGAATATCTTTCTTGAAAGCGGTGTCTCGTGCGATATCGTGAATGACAAAATGAAGCAGCCTATCATAAACATTAAGCGTAGGGCATTTTTGTCCCTTCTTTGTTTTGTTGCGGCATTGCCACACCAGATTGTTATAGCTGGTTGAATGCCAAGGCCTCGGTGTATATAAGGAACCGCACACACCGCATTCGAGTTTGCTGCTCAATACGGTCACACCGCTATAACGCCCTGGAACATCACCACGTTCCTTCAGTCGTTTCTGCACATAATCAAAAAGCCACGGGCTGATAATCGGCTCGTGGTCTTCCTTAACATAGTATTGAGGAAGTTCTCCTTCATTTTTCTTTACTTTCTTTTGAAGGTAATCTACCGTAAACTCTTTCTGAAGCAAAGCATCTCCCTTGTACTTTTCATTGGATAATATTCTTCGTATCGTTTGTTGATTCCACGCTTTGCATCCTCCCGGCGTAGGCACACCATCTGCTGTAAGCAATCCTGCCATCGTGTGTGGCGTATACCCCTGCAGAAACATATAAAATATTCTGCGGACAATTCGTGCCTGCTCCTCGTTCACGACCATTGTGTATTTCTCAGAGCCTTTGTCATATCCGAGAAATCGGCCATATGCGATACTGACCTTACCGTCAGCCATTCTTTTCCTTTGTCCCCAGGTTACATTTTCTGAAATGGAACGGCTTTCTTCCTGTGCCAATGAGGACATAATCGTTAACAGAAATTCTCCCTTTGAATCTGTGGTGAAAATGTTCTCCTTTTCAAAATAGACGCCAACGCCGCTATCCTTCAGCTTTCGAATCGTAGTAACAGTGTCAACCGTATTCCTTGCGAATCTGGAGATCGACTTGGTCAGAATCAGATCAATGCGTCCGGCCAGACAGTCCTCAACCATTCTATTGAATCCCTCTCTGTGTTTCGTACTCAAGCCGGAGATTCCATCGTCCACATAGATCTCAACAAACTCCCAAACCGGATGCTCCGTTATTTTCTTTCTGTAATACTCTGTTTGCGCCGAAAGACTTGTTTCCTGGTCTTCGTGGTCTGTTGATACTCTTGCATAGGCCGCAACTCTCTGTACTGATTTTGCGGCCTCTTTAAAAGTCGCCGGTCTCGGTATAGCTGCCAATCTTGTAATAACTCTATCTGTCATTTACAATCACCCCATCTCCAATTTTTCTGTCATAGTCTTCAAGTTCCAGAAACGGCGGATTATAACGCTCTGCGATTTTCACCCAGGCTTCATGCATCTCGCTGTCGCTGATGACTCCGTCCTGCAGCATTCCGGCGAGAATCCATTTCGCCAGTCTGTACTCAACTTCAGTTTCAAACAACTGCAATCCCTCCCTCAGAGTTGTAGTGTCCATACATCACTCTGAAAGGCAGAAAAGTCAAGGGGTATGTGCAAAGACTGGTAGGTCTACACAAATTACAATCGTTACAACATTAAACCTTGCAACGATAGCTCTTTGCTATCGTTAATACCGTATGCAAAATCCGCCTGTTTTCAATGCTACCGATGCTGCCATTTTTCTGTTTCCGGGCAAAAAAATAAGACCCTCTCTCATGGGTCGTTCTCAAAAAGCCTTATTCTATGGGATTTTCACACTTGCACCCAATGGTTATCTTGTATCAATCACGCTACTGCTTTCTCATACAGCGTCCATTTCTTTGTTGGCATCTGTTTAATATCTCCAATGCCAATCAAACGAGCAATAATACGGGACACTTCACTCGGTGTATAGAACTGACCCTTGCTCTTGCCAGATTCCTGTGCGAATTTCATCATGAAATACTCATAGGCATCGCCGATAATATCATCACCGCTTGCGCGGTTATTTTTAAAATCAATCGCCGGATTCTGGAACACGGCAATCAAGCCAGAAACCTTATCCACGAGTTCTTTACCAGAGCCCAATTCTTCTGGGTTGTTAAAGCTTACATCAGGAAGAGAACCCTGCAGGCGGTTATCCTCAAGGAACTTCTGGATAATCTTGTCCACACGCTCGCCTACATCACTCTTGCCCTTTGCCTCAATCAAATCTTCAAAGGATGCACCCTTGCTGATGGTAAATTCAGCAAACGGTTGCCCCTTATACCTATCAGATACATATTTAAAAAACAGCAGAACCAGAACATAGTCTTTATAACGTGACGGTTCTACACCATCCCTCAGCTTATTACAAGCCTCCCAGAGCATTGAATATAATTCAGATTTTTTCACAGCCATTGCCCTCTTTTATCTCCATTCTAATAATTGATATTTTTTACTATGAATTAATCAATGGCACTCTTGCCACGTTCAAACTAAGTACTTAATTTGGAATATTGAATTTCCACAAAAAGTAATAATCTAATATTTTAAAATACTAAAGTTTTTTAACAATCCTATCTCCACAACCTATACCTTTTCAATCCTGTCAACTCAATCCTCAGATACACAAGCCGTGGATATGTTCGGTTTTCGGCTGTTCTACGGGATTTTTGAATTTTGGATTTTTCCTTGAAAACTCGCCAATTCCCTTATTTCAAGCCTTTTTCACACCTTACTTTTCTTCCCTTGACATCAAAACCACGCACTCCACATGTTCACCGTTGTCCAAACCTATACTTAAATCATTTTCAATAATCGGCAGCTTAAACCGAATTGATTTAAGCCACTGACCATTGGGTTTACGTTCCTCATAAATCTGTATTTCAGCAATCAACGCTTCGATAAGCTGTCGCCGCTCCACATCATTCATAGCGAAATATAGCTTGTCAAAACAAATCAATACCTTGTAAATATTATCCCCTGTGATTTTCTCCGCTTCAATGGATGTCTTTTTCGCTCTGGCATCAATCAACTGTGATTCCATTTCTTCTATCTTGTCATACATCCGATAAAGCCTATCATCAAGGTCTGACTTTCTTCTAATATAATGTCTGTCGTCGGGATTGAGGTTGTCAATTTCCTCCATTAGCTTCGATTTGATGGCGTAATCTTGACGAAGCTGTTTTTCATAATTGGTTATTTCTTGGTCTATGGCGGTTGTATCAACTTTCATGTTGATTTTTTCCTGCATCATTGCCGCAAAATGGGGATTGCTGACCAGCTTTACTATCACTTCGGCTACGGCATCGTCGAGAAGTTCTTCCCGTATCTGCTTTCTGTAATCGCATTTATGCCCCCGCTGCATACCACGATGTTTACACCCATAATAAAAGAAATCCTTGTATTTAGTTCCGTCCTTTTTGTATTTGATGCTTTTATTCCCATACATCCCTGCACCGCATATAGGACACTTCACAATCCCAGAAAGCAGATGCGTCCGCTCATTTTTTCCTTTATTAACGTGTTCATACTTTTTCGCCTGTGCA
>URXI01000239.1 GCA_900551775.1 uncultured Eubacterium sp.
CGGCTGCAATCTGATATGGTCGCCCTCGTTGTAGAAGGTCTTGACTGTGGCCTCGCTCTCAAAGCCATCGATCATGGCCACGACGATTTCTCCATTGCGGGCGGTGTTCTGCTGTTCAACCAGAATCAGGTCGCCATCCATAATACCGACGTTGATCATGCTTTCCCCGCGAACGCGGAGCATGAAATTGTTCCCGGCGGCATAACGGGCAGGTACAGGGAAGGTCTCTTCTATATTCTGTTCCGCCAAAATCGGCGTTCCGGCAGCAACGCGGCCGACGATAGGGATGTCGATGATGTCTTCTCTCTCGGCAAGGTCTGCAGGTGCAGTTTCAGCCGGCATGGATTCTTCTTCCATATCCACGACCATCAAGGCTCTCGGTTTGGACGGATCCTTCTTGAGAAAACCCTGTTTGACCAGACTCTCGATGTCCTTGTGTGCGGTGGATGTGGACTTGATGCCGATGGCTGTGCAGATTTCTCTGACGGTTGGAGGATAACCCTTGGTCTTGATCTCGTTCTTCATAAATGTCAATATCTTCTGTTCGCGTTCCTTTAAATTGGCCATATCCTGTCGCTCCTCCTCATTTACCTCAATATTGTAATCAATCTCTGTTCGTAGTATATCATAAGGCGAACAAAAAGTAAACATTTGTTCACGAAATGCACGTGGATTCCCCTCGAATTCTAAAAATTGGCATAACTGGTTGATAAAAAATTGACAGAGCTTTCGTTGATAATGTATAATTATAGTATAGAAATTATAATTGGGGGAGTTTTCGAATATGTTCAAGAATTGGCTGAAGACGACAATTTTATTATATGTGCTGTGGTACATTCTATCTGGGCGGACGGAATCTAAATTTCTCATGCTGGGATTGATTTCTTCCATGGTTATCGCTTCGCTCTGTCAGCCCATGCTGTACATCGACAACAGACTTGAGAACCGAAAACATTTTATTTTGGATCTACATTATATTAAGTTTATCGGTTATTGGATCTGGCTCCTGGGTGAAATCGTAAAATCCAGTCTTTCTGTCTGCCATCTGATCATCAAGAAAAAAATCGAAATCGACCCGCAAGTCATTCAATTTCAATGTCATTTCAAAAACCCAATTGCAACGACGCTCTTTGTCAATTCTATCATACTGACGCCCAGCACCGTGACTGTCAATGTAGACTCAAATAACGTATTTACAGTTCATGCACTCACGGTGGAAGCTGCGGAGGATCTGCTGGGAGGAGAGATGCAGCGGCGCATTGCTAAGGTGTTCGATGAGTTTAATTCATAAGTAGATATGGAGTGAATGTATGAATCTAGTTTTTAAAGTTTTGATGTACGGTACGATCTTTATCATAGGAGTCATGCTTTTTCGCGTTTTTCGCGGGCCGTCGGTATTTGACCGGCTCAACGGCATGTTCGTCATCGGCCTTGACGTCATCGTAGTCCTGCTTCTGGTAGGATATACAGATGGGCGGCAGGACATGTATATCGACATCGCAATCTCCTATGGAGTATTGGGGTTCATCACATCCGTTATTGTTGCCAAGTTCATAGGAGGGAAGGGGAGTCATGATGATTAGAGAGGTTATTACCGCCATTCTGCTGATTCTCGGCTTTATCTTTTTAGCATTCTCTGCTCTCGGCGTCATGCGGCTGCCCGATTTCTATACGAGACTTCACTCTTCGGGAATCGGAGAGACCCTGGGCGTCGTGCTGATCGGCCTGGGCTTGATTATTTATGAGGGATTCAATATATTGTCGGCTAAAATTCTGCTGATCATGGTATCCATATTCCTGGTAAATCCGGTGGGAACACACCTGATTGGGAAGGCTGCCATGGAATCAGGATACAAACCTTGGGAGGAGGAAGATAAAGATGCAAGCATTTCTGATTGAGGCAATTCTGCTTTTATTTCTGATCGCGATTACCATCGTCATCATTTTGAACAAAGATCTATTGGCGTCTGTTATCATTTACTGCGTGTTCAGCTTTTGTACCATGCTTCTTTACATCATGATGGGAGCGCCGGACGTCGCTTTTACAGAAGCCGTTATTGGTGTCATTTCAACGATTTACTTTGTTATAGCAATTCGGACGACGGACAGGTGGTGTAAATAATGAAGGGCAACAAGAAAAAAGTTGCAGGCATGATGATGCTTGTCATTATTGTCATCATCTGCTGGGGGCTGATTGACCTTCTGCCGACCATCGGTGATCCGGATTCGGCACCAAACACACATATTTCCAAAGTTTTTATCGAAGAAGGACCGGAGCAGACCGATGCGGCAAACCTGGTTACAGGCGTTCTGGCGGATTATCGAGGTTTTGATACGTTCCTGGAGACGACAGTGATGTACCTGGCTGGTTTCGCTGTTGCCATGGTGCTCTCTAACTGGCTGCGAAAGCATTGGAATGCAGACATTTTTCGCGCTACAGAGTCCTTCGGCGGCATCGACGTCAAAGTGACCATGCCGTTTATCATTCTCTTTCTGCTGCTCTATGCCGCCTATGTGCTTTTCCACGGGGAAGTCAGCCTGGGAGGAGGATTTCAGGCGGGCGCACTGATTGCATTGGCCTTTATTCTCTACACGCTGATTGGAAATCTGGAACTGAATACTGTCATGCTGACGCAGCATTTTGCCGTCTGTGTGGGCGGAATCGGTGTTATGATCTACGGCGTCACGGGACTTCTGCCGTTGTTTTACGGGGGAAAATTTCTGGAGTATTCAAAATTACCGTTCTATGTAGAGGAGACAGCGCAGCTGCACTCTATCGGAATTATCTTTATCGAGACAGGCGTTACCATCTGCGTGATGGCGACAATCATTACGATCCTGGAAGCCGTATTAGAAAGGAACAGCTTATATGATGACAGAAATAAATAGTTTTCTTGCTGAAAAAGGTATCTACATGCTGACCGTTATCCTGTTCTTTCTGGGCATGTTCGGTATGGCGACTTGTGGAAATTACATGAAGAAACTGATGTGTATGAACATCATGCAGATCGCAGTGATATTCTTCTTTCTCTGCCTCGGACAGAAGAGCGGGGGAACGATTCCCGTCACCATAGCGGGACTCCTGAATTCTGAAGACTATATCAACCCGCTGCCCCATGCACTGATGCTGACAGCTATCGTGGTCAGCCTGGGGACGACGGGGCTGGGACTTGCGCTGCTGATGCGAGTCAAAGACAAGTATGGAAGTATTGAAGAAGAGGTGGTTATCAAAAAGGGGGATAAAGAAAAATGATGGAAAATCTCCCCGTTTTGATCGTCATCTGTCCTTTGATGGGGGCGATGTTGTGTCCGATTATCTGTTACTTCAATCGAAATATCGGAAAATGGCTGACCACATGTGCAATGAGCGCTTCTCTGATCATGGCAGTCATGCAGCTGGCCCGCATCATAAAATACGGCGAAATCCACTATTGGTTTGGTAACTGGAAACCGCCTTATGGCATTGAGTTTGCGTTGGATTCTCTCAATGGAGTCATCGTCGTACTGATCTGCATCATGGGTCTGATCAGCACCATTTACAGCATGCCTTTTTTTGATGGCTTCAGCCGTTTTAAGACGGCAGGCTATTATTCCATCCTGTCCCTTTTGGTCACAGGCCTTCTTGGCATGTCTTCCACAGGCGACGTTTTTAATCTATATGTTTTTCTTGAAATCACATCCTTATCGGGTTATACGTTGATCGCCATGGGCGGAGACAAGGGCGCATTGTCAGCCTTTCGCTACCTGCTGATTGGTACCATCGGTGCTTCTTTCTATTTGTTAGGAGTAGCCTTTATCTACGGCGAAACTGGTACGCTGAATATGGCTGATATGGCAGGCCTTGTCGGACCTGTTCTAGGATCAGGCACCACCATGGTAGCCATGGTCTTCTTTGTTGTAGGCTTCGGCATCAAAATGGCTCTCTTCCCTCTCCATGGATGGCAGCCGGCAGCTTATACCAATGCTCATCCCGGTGCAGCCCCGGTCATTGCCGGTATTATGGGAAAAGTTCCTGCCTATGCCATGCTGCGTTTTTTCTATTTCGTCTTCAATGCGAACAAAGAGCTGGTAGGCGATTTT
The DNA here is from genome assembly GCA_900551775.1 of uncultured Eubacterium sp. Taxonomy (GTDB): domain Bacteria; phylum Bacillota; class Clostridia; order Peptostreptococcales; family Anaerovoracaceae; genus Senimuribacter. Next base: position 4,081 of record URXI01000239.1, read on the forward strand.
ATGCTGGTGGTCGGTACCATGGCAGCGGCAGGTATGATCTACGGTTCCATCAAAGCGCTGCAGCAGAAGGATATGCGCAGTATGCTGGCCTATTCCAGCATCGCCCAGATGGGTTATATCGGCATCGGTATCGCCATGGGTGATCTCTACGGTCTGATCGGTGCTGTATTACATATCATCGTCCATTCTTTTATGAAGGGCGGTCTGTTCTTCTGCGTGGGGGCGATTCAATACAGATATGGAGTCACTCGCCTGGGCCAATTGGGACAGTTACACAAGCAGATGCCAAAGACGGTGGCGGTCATGGTTCTCTGCTCTCTATCCATGGTGGGCATCCCGCCGCTGGCTGGATTCTTCAGCAAATGGGACCTGGCCATCGGAGCAGCCACAGCGGGAGAGTATATTTATATCGCGGTACTCGTTGCCAGCAGCCTGCTCAACGCAATCTATTTCTTCAGACTGTTTGAACAGATTTTCATGGATGCTGCACCTGTTCGCGAAGAGCTGCACCCTGAAATGAAGGGGGAACTGCCTTGGCGCATGATGCTTCCGATTATCATCTGCGGTATCGGTGTCATCGCACTGGGCGTCTGCAATGTCTGGTTTATTAATCTGCTTTCATCAGTAATTATGGGGGTGACGCAATGATACAAACTGTTTTAGACTATCGGCCTGTCATCGCAGTCTTTGTCTCCATGATTGCGGCTGCTCTGATTTTGATCAGAGGGAATCATATCAGTGCAAATCGGCGGGAGGCCATTACTTTTGGCGCTGCTGTCATCAAAGCACTCTGTGTGTTCTCCATGGTACCGCAGGTATTGGCTGGTCAGGATTTTGACATCGTTCTCTTTGAAATCGCCGGCGGCATCAGCCTGGAGCGCAGGGATGGTTTTCGGCTGCGTCGCTTCGGGTCTTTGGATTCTGACGTCCGTCTATTCCATCGGCTATATGAGGGGACATCAAGAAAAAAATCAGACAGGTTATTTTGCTGCTTTTGCCATGTGTCTCTGTGGCGCCATCGGCATCTGTTTTGCTGCCAACCTGTTAACCTTCTTTATCTTTTACGAGATACTGACTGTGGCGACCTATCCCCTGGTCGTTCATTACAGAGACAAAAAGGGAAAGTTGTCAGGAAGGAAGTATTTGATTTACACCCTCAGCAGCGGACAGTTGTTCCTGGCAGGCATCGTGTTTTTGTACGTATCGTGCGGCACCTTGGATTTTCAGCCAGGAGGATTTGTGGAACATTCTCTCTCCAAAGGGATGACGGCACTGGCCTTTTTCCTGGTGATTATAGGCGGAGCCGTCAAAGCCGGGGTTATGCCGCTGCACAGCTGGCTGCCAGCAGCTATGGTTGCGCCGACACCGGTCAGTGCACTGCTTCATGCGGTGGCAGTGGTGAAAGCGGGTGCCTTCTGCGTGATCAGAATCGTCGGTTATACCTTTGGTCCTGAGGTCTGCAGCTGGAGCGGGGCAACGGATGTCCTGGCATGGATTGCGGTGTGTACGATATTGCTTTCTTCACTGATCGCCATGCAGAAGGATAATCTGAAGGCCAGGCTCGCCTATTCTACGGTAGGGCAGCTTTCCTACATCGTTCTGGGCGTATGCATTTTGACGCCGTCCAGCATGGCGGGCGCTATGTACCATATCGTGGCGCACGCATTTATGAAAATCACCTTGTTTATGTGTGCGGGCGCAATCTTTGTAACGACGCAAAAAGCCGAAATCAGCGATATGCGGGGGATTGGCAGGCGGATGCCTTTGACCATGACTGCGTTTACCATTGCATCCATAGGAATTGCCGGTATGCCGTTTATGGTCGGCTTTGTGAGCAAGATGAGCATCATAGAGGGTGCGGCAGAGATCGGCCAGCCGTTTTTCATTGTGACCCTCATTGCCAGCGCACTGCTCAGTTTGACGTATCTGGTTCCCGTGTGCTACATTGCATTTTCGAAGAGAAACATCAATTCCGATTTTCTGGATTACCCTGCAGGCACGGTGTTGGAGGGCGAAGCCAACAAAGCGATGCTGATACCGCTGCTCTTGACAGCGTGTATTTCAATCTTATTGGGAATTATGCCTAACGCCGGCCCCCATCTGCTGCAGTTGGCAGAAATGGCCGCCCAGTCGATCTTTCAAGGGGGTGGAATGTAAATGATGCTGATGTTTATCAAATATGCGGCCATCGGCTTTGGCTCTGGATTTATACTGATTGTCCTGTCAAAAGTGATTCTGGCTGCCATTTTGCAGAGAAAACCGGATTACTATGACGACCAATACGACCAATTTGATCAGGGAGGTGAAGAGAATGGCTGATTTTCATCCAGGACTGATTTTGATTGTGACAGGTCTTCTCGCTCTCATCCTGCCTGAGCAGATTAGAAAATGGGCAGCGGCGGCAGGTCCTTTTGTCGCGCTCGGTGCTATGATCGGTCTGGACAAAGAAGCATCCCTGACTTATGATTTTACGCAATCCATTACCATGGATCTATTGCACGTAGATACCCTGGCCTGGGCTTTTGGGATGATATTCTGCATCATCGCCTGCATTGCGGGCATCTACTCTTTTGACGCAAAAGACGGCCGGGAAAAGTGTA
>URXI01000240.1 GCA_900551775.1 uncultured Eubacterium sp.
CAGGGCACTTCCTCCAGCTGGCTTTCCGCCGTCCAGCCCTGTGCGCGGCGCGGCTTTCGCCACCCGTCCAAGGAGGTCGCATTCCGTGCCGTCTTTGGTTCTGTCGGGGTAAACGACCTGCCGTTCAGGTCATAGGGGAAGGTGCCTTTTCTGCCCTTGGCGTCCGTGACGGAAATGATATTTCCAGCAACGTCGTGCTCGTGATCTGTGGCATTAATCAATGATGCAATAGTTGCCGTCAAACCGATTATAATACTTGATGTCTATCCAGTCTTTGGGAATTCTATACAAGTATGCCTGATTGCCGCTACAATTACTTGAAAGATCGGCAAATGCTTCTCCAAACCTATCGTTTCCCGTCGGGGACATTTCTGAGATTAAATATTCAACTTTGTATATCGCACGCACAGTGTATCCCAGTGAGATGATATAGGTGTACTGCTGGAAATCCAGTAAAAAATCATCACCAATGATTTCCCTCAATCTGGATTCGCTTGCTTCAGTATATGGTTTTTCAGAAACAGGAAACCAAAGGGTCATACGTATATGGCGTGTCTGATCCACAGTTTCCGATATTAGCGAAGTCCGTTTTTCCTGATAATTCGTCTCTTGTGGAAAAGCGCACAAGAATTCCGGAGTGATCGTTTGTCGAATGGGGAGTGAGAGTATGCCGATTCCGATAAGCAAAACCAATGCAAAAACGCAAAGCATGATTTTCCCTTTGTTTCTCATTTCCGTATCACGCTCCATGTAGATGTCCCATGTTGGGGAAATGCTTTACAGAAGTGTTTGCTGCAAGCATGGGAGCACTTCCCGTTTTCTGGGGCATCCATTGCGCAGTTGTTTTTCCTTGCTGATTTTGTACAGTCATGTAACGGCCCGCCTTTTGTGACCGGTATTCTAGGTAAACCTGTTTGAACATCAATGATATCTGTTTCAATTGCGCGTCAGTGAAATGGGAGTAAGTGGAGTTCTCCTGTTCTTATCTGCCAGGCTAAACCTACTAAGTATTGGCTCATACTGCCTTGCCCGTAGATTCAGGCGATCTCCCCATCCGGTCCCCGTCACGCCGGTCATGCGGCTCATCCGGTCGCAGGTGTAGGAAACCGCGCGCCCGTCGGGGTATGTCGTCGAGGTTCTGTTTCCGTTCTCGTCATAGGGATAGCTTACCACATCCCGGTTCACATTTTCAACGGAACGGAGATCGCCGCGTTCATCGCATTGATGCTTTATGCTTCCTTCGGCCCCGGAGCCCTCCGTGGCTTTGCCGGTTTTGTTGCGGCTGCGTTGGCTCTGCCCTCCGTCAGTATTCTGCGTTATGGGATTGCCTGTCTTATCGAATAAACAGGCGTGCGGTATACCGCTTCAAAGTTGATATGCTATCATCATTGTTCCGCCAATGCCAGGTCCTGAATGGGAACAAAACCGCGAATCGTCTCACCATCCGTCGTCACTTCCGCATAAACATAGCCGGCATCCCACCCGCTTAGTCCAATGAGCGTTGTGCCACAAGGGATTTCTAAGTAGCATTTTTGTGAAAGCACGGGATCGTCGGTCAGCCATGTATCCCTGTAGGCAACGAGAGCGACGGCGTCAAAATGACTTCTGGTGATGTCCCGCTCCCGTTTGCCAAGCCTGAGCTGATCTATGGCAATACAGCCCAGATATGCACGTTCGATCCCATCCTGATAACCAATTGTACACCACGCTCCATCGTTTCCATAATAAACGAATGTTTCATTCGAAAACAGAGAGGCATTGTCGACTTCCCTGCTTGTATCGCTTGGACAGTTGTAAACCGTGACATGATTCTGCAACAGTTTGGTTTCGAGTAGTATTTCAGAAAAATGCTTTTCGGGTAGAGCGTTCAGTACCGCATTGGATCTGTTCACACTTTCAATGCTTTTGGGAAAGAGCGCAGGATTAAAATTGGGCCAAATCATTTGATTGTTTTCATGGAGATTCCATTTCGTTTCGGCGCCATCGCAGGTAAATATCATCCCGGCTCCGTCGTCTTCCCTTGTAGCGACGCAAGCACCATGTTCTGTTTCAAATTCTGCTTTGCAAAGACAGGCGGGAAAACCGCCTCCTCCAATGGAAAAAAGATAGCTTTCATTTGGCCATTTCATTTCAAAATGCCGGTTATCCACTTTCAAAAGCTGTAAATCTATGTTTTGCTTTGTTTTAGGGTATAAACTCAAACGGCTGTATTGCTGAAGTATCCAAGCATCCTCCTCTTCTATGGCAACAAAAAGAACACAGCATTCTCCCTTTGTCAAAACAAACAAAGAAAGATCTGCCGGTCGACCCTGTAATGTATCCTCATCGGCAGTCAGCAGCGTATAGTTATGAAACCTTCCATCGCTGTCCACAAGCATCCGCAGTTCTTCTGGAAGTCCGCTCTGTAAGCCGGCAGAAAATGCAGCATCAGGTATGAGAAACATGACCACCAGGCATAAGAAAAGTCTGATTTTCATAATTGCCCCTACTGGAATTGGATGGTTCCGCACTTTGATTTGCGGTCTCCGGCATGATCCTGCGCGTTTGGCATCCTCTGTTCCGCCAGTGTTCTGCAAACCATATCTCTTTTCATCCTCTTTTCAATTTCGCTGCTTGTCTTTCCCTGGCACGGAAATGTCTTGATTGGCTAATGAGATGCCATGAATTTCTATGGTATCCCAGTAGTCCTTGGTTTTGGTGATTTCCTGCTCAACATCAATTGCGAAAACAGCTTCAACATAATATGCGTTTTCCAGAGGCGACAGCAAGCAATCAACGATCTCATCTATAAGAAAATCCACCAAAATATTGTGCGTGTATGAACCCCACATTTTTCTGGCGTTTTCCATTTGCAAATCTTCTATTTCAAATAAATCCTTGATTCCTTTGTCAGTAAGAGCTTCTGTCTCTTTACCGGCCGCACGATTTCTCCAAACCCGCATATCCCTTTCAAACAATTCCTGCAGATAGTATTCCAAACTGCGTCTAAGACCAAGCGCCTCATCCTTAGACAGGAAAGGAAGAAAGCGGGACGACAGCATTTTCGCCATGTATTGCAAAGTTTTTTCCAACATGTCCTTGCGCGTTTTTTTCTCACGAATATACGCCTTCCAACGCTTTTGCAACTGAGTGCCATTAAGAACGCTGACACAATGGTCCACATACCTTTTGCGTATCTGCTGCTGAAGTTCGGTCAGCAGTTTGCATCGCATATCAGATTTCTTAATGTCGGTTTGGAGTTTAGGATTCACAAATATCGACGCGATACATTCAAGAGAGGTGGTTTTCCCTGCGCCATTTACGCCGAGCAGCGCGAAAATCTCTCCTTGCCGTACACAAAAATCCAAACCGTTCAACACAACATGGGTTCCGTAGCTTTTCTTTAAGCCGCTGATTTTTATAGCCTCATTCATTTCGATCCCTCCTGAAACGGGTCAACTCCTAACTTGGAAAAATAGACGCCTAATGCCTGCTCAACATAGCCATTGGCAATACTTTGTTTTTCTTTCCAGCTCTGTTCTGCGTTTTGAAATTGCCCTAATTCGATGAGTTTAGGGAGCATACTCATATCTCCACCAGTGAAATCAGTTATCATATTCCAATAGGCTTTTGCAAAATTCTGTCCCTCATCACTGTCTGCAGGAACGCCTGCATTTTGAAGTCTTATCGCTTCGTCTTGAAGCTGCATGAAAGTGTCCATAAATGCCTTTCCGCTGTCTTTATCAAAATGGCTGCGGATGTGGTCAAGGGTCTGGTCATCAAAATGCTTGATTAACCAGTAGAAATCATTTTTCATCTGCAAATTGACAATAATATCAGCGTATTTTTTGAAGTCAACAGACTGCATTTGAAGGACTTCCTCGCGCAACACTTCCAGCTCCCTCAGCGATTCAGACAGGCTATCTATTTTTTGCTTGACAGCGGCAGCCTGTTCCGTTAGAACAGCAGCAATTTCAGCCGGTGTATCAAGAGGAATAAGCCGATTCTTTATATCGTCCAGAGAAAAACCTAAGTGTTTGAGGGACAAAATCTGATGAAGTTTAACGATGTCTTTATCCGTATATAACCTACGTCCCCCTTCGCTCATGGCCGAGGGAGAAAGCAAGCCTTCTCTATCGTAATGTTGTAATGTCCGTACAGTAACGTCCATTTTCTTTGCGACTTCGCCAACTGTCATATAGCCCTGTGGTATAGCCTTATGTTTATCCATATCACACCTCCTGCTTATAGTATATCTCATTACGCTACGTCACAAGCAAGTGTTTTTTTGAAAAAATTTCAAGAATAAATACGGAATAGCAGGTGGCCGCCTATCAAATTCTCTTGTGTTACTTTATGGCACATGAGCATTCGCGCCGGGGTTGTCATTCCCGTACCCTTCCAGCAAATTGATACCGCCCCACACACCCAGACCGCCGCCGAGCGCGATCACCAGCGTCTGCAGCACGTCAATCGTGGAACTGAAAAATGTCATGGCATTCCTCCTTTGTTTTTCACATAAAGAAAAGCCGCTCCGATATGGGCGGCTCAATGCGTCCCGCCTCACGGGCAGGGCGCGCGGATGCTGTGGGCTTTACTTAGGGGCCGGATGGTTTCGCCTCCTTTCACAAAATGAAAAGACGCCCTACGCTATGGAGGGGGCGTCTTGATGGGTAGCTGTATTATAGGTTTGTAAACGCCTTTTGCGATCTTAAAGAAGCAACGGTCGATAGTATGCCGGGATGCTTCCACGGCGACAAAAATTATAGCCGTTTAGAAGAAAAGCAAGCAAAAGTGAAAATCAAAGTGATGAAAAGTTATATTTCCAGTTATATCTTTCAAGAAATATAACTAGAACCAGAACAAAAGTTATGTTTCTTGTTACTTCTGAGGCAGATATTTCTTGTTCACACCTCTGCCAACCGAAACAATCAACTTTTCATCGCACATTTGCTTTGCAAGTGTGTATGCTCTTGTTTTTCTGACACCAAGCAGATCCATAATTTCTATCTCTGTTATCTGACCGTTATGGGAAATAAAATCAAGAATTTGTTTCTTTTGAGGCGTTAAGGGTGTGTGATCGGGCGAGGGGGCAGTAACGCTCATATTCGGCAAAATCATTTTGAAGGTGTTATGTGTCACCTCAATGCGTGGCTGCACAGAGCATTTCTCGTACAATTTATAAATTCTTCGTATTCCGGTTCCATAGGCTTCAATGAGCTTGAGACGATGGAATACTTCGGCAAGGTTTTTGTTTCTCGGTTGCGAAATACCGCTGCGAATATCATCCGCCGTTAAACCGGGCAGAAGTCCTCCGATGGAAATGAACTCCATTTGCTTGTCATTAATATTGATAATGATGCTGCCGCTAAAGCTATAATCACGATGGACAACCGAATTTAGCAGGGCTTCACGCAGAGCGGCTTGGGGATAATCGGATTTTTCTATGCGTTCAAGTCCCTTAAAGTCCGAAGATGTACGGTTGTTAAGCAGAATATAGTGAAAGGTTTCATCAATTTGCTTGAATATCGAGCCCTTGAATTCCTGGTTGTCCTTGAAGGTTGTGTTCTGATCATCGCCGAACACGGCAACCTTAATTGTATGCTGGCATTGATCGGACATAAGCAATGCCAGGTTCGTAAACAATCCATCATTCTTATGAATCATACCGAGAGCCAGGTATTTTTCTTCTGAAAATGCAACACCGTAACGTTCAAACGCTGCGGTAGCAGAAGTGAAAGTCAGATTCTGTTCGAGCGAACGCATGGATTCATAGTCGTCTCCGTCGCTCGCCTTAATCATTTGACGGATCTGCTCGCTTGATGCCTGTACGCTCGAAGTTCCTTGTCTTACATAAACACCGCTTGGCTTCAGCCCCTTCGAGCGCAGATAATAGGGTTTGTTCGTTCCTTCGCTTATTGTGATACGAACCACTTTATTATCTTGAATGGTATATTTCACGAACATCGTCACATCCGGGAGAATGGCGTCACGAATTCCGTTTGTGATGCGGGTGTATTCGTCATCAACATTATTGAGTCCGACAGCATTTCCGTCGTTATCAATGCCGATATACAAAATGCCACCGTCGGTGTTCGCAAACGCAATGACCTCTTTATATATTTCTTCGGTGAATCCGGATTTGAATTCGATATTTTCAGTTTCGTAATTCATATCGGCCTTCCTCCAAATAAATGATCGTTTTTACAACTATTATTATACCCACTTTTATCACATTATCAACAAGAGAAAGTGAAAATTCAGTGAATATTCATTTTATCGGAACTAGCCATGTAAACTTTAAGTTGACTGCTATTTGCAAATAGGCAAAGAGCGACAGCTGTGCTCTGGCTGCCGCTCTTCAATATCATACAGGATCATCCGCTTCGGTCGTTTCAAAAGTCACGAAGGTGTCACCCGGCTTAACCGTCAGGCGGGTAGACAAAAACGCCTCAATGTTAAAGGCGTTTTTTGGGTCCGCATCAGCAGTGTATGGGTAATTGGGGTGCCTGGTAATATCGTACTTGTCCGACAGGAACGGCCGCACACCGCGCAGCTGGAGGATGCATTTGTTGCCGCTCATCGTGGCAAGCTCGTCCACGGCCATGAGCTCCTTGCCCAGCTTTTGATAGTTGAGCGAGTGGGATACCTCGCGGCCCCGGCTTTCGCCGGTATTGTAGGTGTTATTGGTT
>URXI01000241.1 GCA_900551775.1 uncultured Eubacterium sp.
AGGGCTCACAAGAACCGGATGGTTATTTGGAAGAGGCGGGCATGCTTTCGGTCCAGGGCATTGTCATGAAGAAGATCAAAGTCAATATCAGGGAAATGATGAAAGGCATGCAGAAGGTCTACATCGAAAACGGTGTGACCACAGTGCAGGACGGCGCGACGAGCAAAATGGCGTTAAAGCTTTTGAAATTGAGCAACGCTTTTGGTGCTTTGAAAATCGACGTGGTGGCTTATCCTCTGATGAATGACGGCGGACGGGAGATGATCAAAGCCAATCCGAAAATGGACAGAACCTACAAGAAACATCTCAAATTAGGCGGATACAAGGTCGTTCTCGATGGTTCGCCTCAAGGGCGGTCTGCCTGGATGAGCCAGCCATACCTGGGAGGCGAGGAGGGCTACTGCGGTTATCCGTGGATGCCTGACGAAGAGGTCTGCAAATATGCCCTGCAGGCGGTCAATGATAATCAACAGCTGCTGGCGCACTGCAACGGAGATGCAGCGGGAGATCAATTCTTAAACGCATACGAAAACGCCTTAGCGAAGAGCAGTAATCCCAATAAAGACAATCTCCGTCCGGTGATGATTCACTGCCAGACAGCCCGCAACGATCAATTGGACCGCATGGCAGAGATGGACATGGTGGCTTCGATCTTTGTCGGCCATGTCTATTACTGGGGAGACATCCATGTAAAGAATTTTGGTAAAGAACGGGGAAATCATATCAGTCCCGTAAAGGACGCCATGGACAGGGGGCTGTCGGTGAACTTTCATCAGGATACGCCGGTGACCAAACCTTACATGATGCATTCCGTATGGTGTGCGGTAAACAGAATCAGCCGCGACGGTAATATCATCGGCGCTGACCAGAAGATATCGGTATACGAGGCGCTGAAAGCCGTGACCATCAACGCTGCATATGAATACTTTGAGGAAGACAGCAAGGGAAGCATCAAAGAAGGCAAGCGTGCAGATCTGGTCATTCTGGATCGAAATCCGCTGGAGACAGAAGCAATGGAGCTTAGGGATATCAAAGTTCTTGAGACGATCAAGGACGGCAAGACTATTTATGTAAGAAAATAGAAGCATGAGAAAGGGTGCTCTCGGGCACTCTTTTTTGATATGGATTTGCAGACATTAGTTTTCTGACGATGTACAAAAAGAACAGATACTGACCATCATCAAAGCGCTCTTTACCCATTTTGACTATGAAATCTTATCTTCAGAAGAGCAGAAAGATGATACTGTCCAAGTGAAGGTCAGACTCAGTAATGTGGACCAGGAAGAAGTGGTTGGCACATGGTCGGCTGAAATCATGAAAATCGGTATGGAGGCCTGCGGCTTGGATGATGCAGAAATCCAAAAGAAAATTGATTCCTTGAAACTATCAGATGTGACGTTCTATGCCATGCCAAAGAAAGCTATTCAGGAGATGGTGGATGCGTCAGAAGACTGTGTAGAAAAGGCCGCAGCAGATCAAAAATTCGAAGCGTGCACGACTATTTTAAAAGCAGAAAAGACAGATGGCAAATGGAAATTACATTTGGATAAAGAGCAAAGACAATTCATTTTTGGAGCTTTCAGGAAAGTGATGAATAGTTGATGGCAAGTAAAAAGGGCGCTAGTCAGCGCCCTTTAATAATGTATCAAATAATCTTACTGCGTCAATGAGCACGGAATCGTCGAAGTCGTAGTTGTCGCTGTGTAGAGGAATGCCACTGCCAGTTCCGAGGAAGAAGAACACTCCCGGCATCTGCTGCTCAAAGAAAGAAAAATCTTCTGCAATCATAACCGGCCTGCGCAGTTCAACGAAATTCAGATCCATGAGCACCGGCTTGACACCATTATATAATTTTTCGTCGTTGACGACGGCAGGGTGGCTTTTGCTCACATCCAGATCAAATTTGACTCCGTATACCTTTTCGATTTCTTCTCCCAGACTCTTCATGGCATTGACCAGAGTCTCCCAGGTTTCATCGTGGAAAGTCCGCATGGTTCCGTCCAGACGAGAGAAAGGGGATATGGCATTTCTCACATTGCCGCTTCGCATCTTGCCGAATTTCAGCACGCAACGGTCGCGGACGTAAAGGGACTTAAACGTATAGATATCGCTGACGAATTTGCAGGCGGCTTCCAAGGCGTCCTTTCCCTTTTCGGGTTCTCCGCAGTGAGCGCTGATGCCCTCAAATTCTACTGCCACGGCAGTGGATTTTGCCATCATCGGACCAGGGCGGGAAGCGATTTCACCTTTTGACAGCATGGGCCATAGATGTAATCCGAAAATTGCTTTGATGTTGTAGCGGTCAAAGATATGAGTACCGCAGATTCGAAGGGCACCGTCGATGGTCTCTTCTGCCGGCTGGAACAGCAGCAAGGCGTTACAAGGCATCTCGACGTTATTTCTCTTGTAATCGTCCAGAACCTTGGCAAAACCCAAGAGACCTGCCATATGGCCATCGTGGCCGCAGGCATGCATACAGCCTTCGTGGGTGGACGCATAGGGGAGGCCGGTCTCCTCCTGAATTGGCAGGGCGTCCATGTCTGCGCGAAACGCGACGGTTTCTTCTCTGCCGAAATCGAAATATGCGATCAGGCCTGTTTTTACGATCTGTTCCACTTCACAGGCGAGCCCTGCTAAGATGTTCTGCACATAAGCACTGGTCTTGTAAACATAGAAGCCCAGCTCTGGAATTTGATGTAAATCTCTTCGATATTGAATGATTTCATGTGACAATTGATTGTAATCTATCATAATGCGCACCTCTCTTATCTACTATAATAAATGAGAAAAAGTGGATAGTCAAATATTCTTTCCTTCACCATAAACATATGTTAGAATATTACCATGAGAAAAACCAAACAGAAAAAAATATCAACAAGAGTTAAAATCATTGTCGCAGTAACAGCTTTAGCAATGTTTCTATGCACGCTTACCGTCATCTATATGGTTTTGGGCAGTTACGACGGACTGGGTCTTCGCCAGACCATACCGGAAAATCCCTACGATATGAGTCATGTCTATGAAAAAAATGGATTTCTCCATTACGACGACGGAACTTATCAATCTGTCACCGGTATCGATGTATCGGTTTATCAGAAGGACGTCGATTGGGACAAGGTGAAGGGAGCAGGCGTTGATTTTGCCATGATCAGAGTGGGGTATCGAAGTTACGAGGAAGAAGGGGACTTGGCGTTGGATTCTAAGTTTAAAGAGAACCTGAAGGGGGCGAAGAAAGCCGGTCTCGATGTGGGGGTATACTTTTTCTCTCAGGCAAAGAACACGACAGAAGCGATCAGGGAAGCGCGATTTGTGATCAGACACATCAGAGGAAAGGGTGTTACATACCCGGTAGTTTTCGATATGGAACCTATCGACGGAGCGGATCGAATTACAGATTTGAACGCAGAGGATAAGACCGAGATTGCGGATGCTTTTTGCCAGGTCATCGACCGGAACGGATATACGCCGATGATTTATGGAAATCCCCAGTGGCTGAATAAGCATGTCAACCTGGAATATCTGACGAAATACGATACATGGCTGGCTCATTATACTGATGAAACGGACTATCCCTATGCCTTCCAGATGTGGCAGTATTCACAGACAGGCAAGGTTGACGGTATCAAAGGGCATGTGGATTTGAATATGTACTTCATCAAATCATGAGAATAAGAAAGGGGATATAAGACGTGGGAGAATATGAACATCATAATCAGCCTTTTGCACCTGTTTATGACGAAGGCTCGAAGGTTTTGATCCTCGGCACTTTTCCATCTGTAAAGTCCAGAGAAAATAACTTTTATTACGGACATCCGCAGAATAGATTTTGGAAGGTAATCGCGTCATTGTTTGACGAACCGCTGCCGCAGACAGTGGAAGAAAAGAAGTCGCTGGTGCTGAGACATCATGTTGCCATATGGGACGTCATCGAAAGCTGTGATATCATCGGCTCTTCAGATAGTTCCATCAAAAATGTGGTTCCGGCAGATATTGCAGGGCTCCTCGCCAAGACGGAGATTGAACGAATTTATGTAAACGGAAACCGGGCAAAGACTCTTTATGACAGGTTCGCTTTACCTGCCACAGGTATCGAGGCAGTCAAATTGCCATCCACAAGTCCCGCTAACGCCAGGTTCCGTCTGAACCAGTTGCTGGAAAGCTGGCAGGTTATACTGTAGGCAGGTTGCTCAGATTGTTATCATCCGTTCCATCAGGAATGGACTTCAGATATTCAGTATCTTTTCTATGAGCGATGCCTACGCCTGCGATATCACCGTTTCTAGCCATATCGACCCCCTGCTCCCTGGTGATCACATTACCATCTGACAGCTGGTATCCCGTGATTTTACCACTCTTTTTTACGAGAGCGACAATCTGTTTTGCATCTGGTTTTGTCTCGGGAATGCTGTCAAGGGCGTTGATTGCCAGCGCACTGCCCATATTTGGCGTATCTGCATGATGATCATTAAAATTCATTTTTTTTCCTCTCTCAGAAATGATTTGCCAAGCTTTCAAAAGCTTGCAATAGTATTTTCTCTATGCAAAAATATAATATACCTGTTCAATTAGTTAAAAGTATTGAAAAAATATGTCATGAGATATAAAATAGAAATAATAAATATTTATTTATGGAAAAGTTTATGAGGTGTAAGAATGATGTTTAGAAAAATGAGACGCAGCGAAAAAGCCACCGATATAGCAAAAGCGGAAGAACTGCTCAGAAACAGGGATTTTGGCATTTTGTCGGTATGCGGAGATGACGGCTACCCCTATGGCGTACCAGTCAATTATGTATATGATGAAGGCAAAATCTACTTCCACAGCACTTCTTCCGAGAGCCACAAGATTGAGGCAATCAGGAAAAATGAAAAGGTTTCTTTCACCATCGTGACAGAACATGAGTTGATTCCAGAAAAGCTGGACACCATGTATACTAGTGTAATTGTATTCGGACGTGCCAGAGTCATCAACTCCAAGGAAGAGACGAAGGAGGCGCTGCGGCTGCTGCTGGCAGGACTCTCCCCATCATTAGTTTGTAATACGGAAAAAATCTACAAGAGTTCAGAAGAAAAGTTCATCATGGTAGAGATTTCAGTAGAGCATATATCAGGAAAAATAGGAAGGTAAGACATTTGAAATTAGCAGAATTATTTAAGAGCAGAAAAACAGTATTTTCATTTGAAGTATTTCCCCCAAAGAGGAATAACCCCATTGAGACGATTTATCAGACTCTGGACGAGTTACAGGATCTCAAACCGGATTTTATCAGTGTTACATATGGAGCCAGCGGAAGCCTGGCGGACAATTCCACCTGCGAAATTGCCTCTGCCATCAGACATAGATATGGAATTGAATCCGCAGCCCATCTGACCTGTGTCAATTCCACCAAAGAAGAGGTGACGCAGGTATTGAAGCAGTTGCACGAGAACGGCATAGAAAATATTCTCGCCCTGAGGGGAGATCTGGTGCCGGATGTACCTCCAAAAGAAGAATTCAAGCATGCCAGTGAACTGATCACTTTCATCAAAGAGAGCGAATATGATTTCGGAATCTCGGGCGCTTGTTATCCGGAAGGACACTTGGACAGCAGAGATCAGATTGAAGACATTCTGAATTTAAAGAAGAAGGTGGATGCAGGGGCACAGCACTTGATTTCACAGCTTTTCTTTGACAACAATTTATTTTATGACTTTCTTGATAAGGCGAGGATTGCAGGTATCAACGTACCCATCGAAGCGGGTATCATGCCGGTGGTCAACAAGAAGCAGATCGAAAGAATGGTTTCTCTCTGCGGGGCCAGCCTGCCTGCCAAGTTCACCAAGATGATGGGAAGATATGAGACGAGGCCTGAGGCCATGAGAGATGCGGGCATCGCCTATGCGGTCAATCAGATTGTAGACTTAGTGTCTCAAGGCGTTGACGGGGTTCATCTCTACACCATGAACAATCCGTATATCGCGAGGAGAATCAGTGAAAGCGTAAAATCTTTGTTTTAGTGAGGAGTTATTTTGAATAAATTATTAGACTTATTTGAGAATCGTGAATTCATTTTTTTAGACGGCGGTTTTGGTACCATGCTGCAGAAGGAACATCTGGATGTAGGACGTGTTCCAGAGGTGCTGAATATCACTCATCCGCAGGTAGTGCAGGGAATACAAAAGGCCTATATTGACGCAGGTGCAGACATAATCTGTACCTGTTCTTTTGGTGTCAATCAATACAAAATTGAAGGCTGTGGTTATTCCGTAGAAGAGTTGATTGGCGCTGCTGTCCAAAATGCGAAAGAAGCAGCAAAAGGCACAAATACGAAAATCGCCCTCGACATCGGCCCCATCGGCCGCCTGCTTGAACCTAACGGCAGCCTCACTTTTGAAGAAGCCTATGAGATATTCAAGAGACAGGTTGAAGCCGGCAGTGAAGCCGATATCATCATCATCGAGACCATGACCGATCTCTACGAGATGAAAGCAGCCGTGCTGGCGGCCAAAGAAAACGCTTCTCTGCCGATCATCGCGACGATGACCTTTGAAGCCAATCAGAGAACCTTTACGGGAACGGAAGTCCGCTCCATGGCGCTGACGCTGGAAGGGCTGGGAGTCGATGCCATCGGCATGAACTGTTCTCCGGGCCCTGCG
>URXI01000242.1 GCA_900551775.1 uncultured Eubacterium sp.
ATTGGTGTTGGAGCTGTTCAGGCGGTTTTTGTTTGCGGCGTTCTGAATGATGCGCTTTTCCTCAGCCGGGGTGACCTGCCGGGTGTAGATGCGGAGGGTGACGCCATCCTTTTCTCCCAGATGACGGAGGATGGCCTGTTCATCCGTGCTGGTCGGGTATTCCCGGAGTGCCCATACGCAGCGGTAGGTGTTGCCGCAGATGAAATGATCCGGCATGAAGCTGACCACAGAGGGGGCAATCATATCCAAAAAGGATTTGATGGATGCCTCCTCGCAGCCTTGCGGAACAGGTCTTTTCGCTTTCTTTGCCAAAATGGATGCCTCCTATTCTCCGTGGAGGCATCCCGGCCCTGGAGTGGAACACCTCCACGGCCTATGATGAATTGATTTACTCGCCCACGATGACCCAGCGGTCGCCGTCGTAGTCCTCGAACTTCTCGGTAGTCACATTCTGCTCGAAATAAACGCCCAGCATCCGCTTGAGATCCTGCTCGGTGGCGCGGCGGGTGGTAAACCCATTGTCATTGATGCTCTGCTCGATGCGGCTGAGATACGGGAACACATCCGTTTCCTTTTCGCTTCGCAGCCGGATGATGATATAAAACTCCCGGCTGGAAGCCATCAGCACCTGGATGCGATCCAAATGCTTGCTGTCCTGCTCCAGAAGCCGCCGGATTGCAGGAAGCTCCTCGTTGCCCATGCGCTCCTGATAGAAGTTTTTGTTTCGCTCGAAGGACTCCTTGGAGTTGAGAGCCAGCATCTCAATTTCCGCCTGTCCCTTGACCACATTCAGCAGGGCGTAGATCCTGGCGCTAATGCTGGAATCGGACAGGACGCTGATATTGGTGGGCTTGATGATGAAAAAGACCAGATCGCCCATGCGGGTGGCGATGCAATAGTCCTTGATGCCGTCGATCCCCATGAGCTGCCGGGTGGATTGGGCGGCATTCTCTTTTTTCTTTCTGTTCATAGCTTCATTCCTCCTTGGGGAAAGCTGGGCGGGAAAAAGCCGGTACAGCGCATGGTGACACAGCAGGTCACCCGCCTGGGATTCTGGCTGAACCAATACTTTGCTCTGGCGTTCTTGGCGCTGTAGCAGAGGGACTTCTCGCACAGAAGGCCGCCCACATAGCTTTTCAGCAGGGCACGCAGGCTGCGGAAGCCATAATAATATCTGCCGTCCTGGCTGCGGCAGCTCCACTTGTTCTTGGCATCCTGCCAGAAGAAGGCGTTGTGGCACTCCCAACGCTTGCGCTTCCGGCTCCACCGGAGCGTCAGGGAGGCGGACAGATCTCGCTCCTCAACTTCCGGCAGGCCGATGATCTCCTCGTTTTCAAAGGTCGTGTCGGCATGGAACATATCACATTCTCCATTCATAGAATTGCTGTTTGGTAATCAGGAAGGCAATCGCATAGCGGATAAAATCCAGAATGCTGGTGCCGTCAAAACGAATGCTGAGGAAGGCATAGACTGCTGTCAGCACCAGCGGGATAAAAATACCGGTCTGTGTCAGCGCCAGGATAGAGACCAAAAGCCCTACGCCAATGACGCCCACATCCCTGAGTTCCCAAAGCCACAGCATGGCCTTGGCAGTCAGATTGTCGGGGTAGATATACAGGGTGGTTCACCTCCAAAAAACAAGCCGCCGGGGATATGCTCCCCAGCGGCCGGTGCGGCATTTTTATTCTTCGGTCATCTCGGCGGGCTGATTCTGCGCCTCGTACTCAGCAAGCGCCTGTTCAATAAGACCGATGACGAATTCTTTCTGCGTGATTTTTCTGCCGCGCTTTTTTTCTGCGGCAATAAAGTCCTTCAGCCGCTGATCCAGCTCCTCGGTGATCTTGAATGCGAGAGTCTTGGTTTCTGCCATAGTGATTTTTCCTCCTTCGAAGCGTTCTTTGAGTACCAACTCCACATAATCACCCAGAGTTTTGAGGCCAAGCTGTTCCTTTTCCTCGATAGCTTTGGCATGTAAATTTTCCGGGATCATTCCGCAGAGATTCTTCTTTGCTTCCATGGGTTGCTCCTTTCTCTAAATTTATAAGCAAAGCATACTGCGACTCGTGGCAAATAGCTATTCACAGAACCCAACGAAGAAGCAAGCTGCAAACGAAGCATAAGCAACAAGCCCGGCTCAGCCGGCGAGAAGCACCAGAGCAATGCCAAAAAGGACATAGTCCACGCACGGAATGGCCACACTGTTATGTGAAGCTCAACATAACAGCGTTTATTAGGACAAAGCCATTATGTTAATGATGGGCACAAAAATGGCATGAATACAAGGCTTCTGGGGATTTTACTGCACATAATACTCCACATTTCAACCTTTAATCATAGCAGCTAAAACCTTTAAAGTAAGGGCTTACTTTTTCCGTTTGTTCAAGTAGAATTGTCATTGTAATAGGAGAAATTTCTACATGAAGGGCGGTGGGTATATTGCCAAACAAGCTAATCAAAGACATCATTGACAAAGGTGCAGTAACTCTAAAAGAACAGGGATATTCCATACGCAGTAGCGAATACACCCTATTGACATGGAAGCAATTTCAAGAGTTCTGCAATAAAAAGGGATATGAAACATATTTGCCCTCGCATAAAGATGAATTCATCACAGAACTCGGCAAGTGCACTCCACCTTTAAGGCAGTCCACAATTGACCGCAAAGCCGGAAGCATGAAAATGCTTGATCTGCTTGCCACCAAAGGTACCTGGGGAAAGGGGATGCTCAATCCTCTGCAAGAGTTGTTGCCGGAATTCAACTCCTTTCTTGATGCGCAGGAAGAATATCTCATCAAAACCGGTTATTCAGAATGCACCAGAGAAACGATGCGAAATTATATCTCCGTAGTTATGCGGTACTTTCAGAATGCTGGTATAACAAAGCTGGAAGAGCTTAACAGCTCACATGTGTCGGCATATCTGCTGACTCTGAGAGGCCATGCAAAAAGTACAGTGCGTTGTGAACTCAGCCGACTGCGGAAGTTCCTGTCGTATCTGTATCTGCTTGGATATACATCCGAAAATCTTGCACCTCATGTACCTGAATATCGTCTGGGACAAGCACAGAGCATAATTAAAATCTGGGAGTCAGAGGAAATCAATGCAGTATTGGAAACCGTGAACAGAGCCAGCCCAAAAGGAAAACGAGACTATGCTTTCATTACTATTGCCGCTGAACTTGGTGTGCGAAGCAAAGATATCTGCAATTTGAAGTTGTCCGATATTGACTGGGAGCTTTGTTCAATCTCCTTTGTGCAAAGCAAGACGGGCAAGCCGAACACACTTCCTCTCAGCGAAAAAGTGGGATCTGCTATTATTGACTACCTGCATATTCGTCCGCAAACAAAATGCGAATACCTGTTTGTCAGTTTGAACCCTCCATATGGCAAGATGAAATCAATCCATTCAGCGTTCCATAGGTATGTCGCGCGTTCAGGGGTAAAAGTGCCAATTCATGCGCATCACGGCCTGCATTCTCTTCGGGCAACCGTTGCGACAAAACTGCTATCTGCCGATGTGTCTCCAGATATCATTTTTTCATTTCTTGGCCATTCGGACCGAGAATCTCTGGGACATTACATCCGTCTGGATATTGAAAACCTGCGTGAATGCGCCCTGTCGTTTGAGGATGGTGATCTCTTATGAGCAGAACTTACGAGTACAGAAGCGGACTGGCAAGTCAAATAAGTGCTTTTATTGCAGAAAAGCGGGCCTGCGGATGTAAGTATGAAAAAGAAGCCAAAACCTTTCAAACATTGGACCGGTTTCTCGTAGAACAAGGAATCAATACTCCAGTGTTGCCGGAATTGGTCGTTGAGAAATGGATTGAAAAGCGGCCCAATGAAAAGCGTAAAAATCAAAAATGGCGGCTTAATTTCACAAAACGCTTTGCCAAATATCTTCAATTGAATGGCTATGCCGCGTACTACCCCGAACTTACCATTTCATCTCGAGATGATGCTGACTTTTCTCCCTGCATTTTTACGAGCGATGAGTTGGCACGTATTATGAAATATTTTGAAACGATGGTTCCAAGCAGGCAATGCCCTACTGCGCACCTTGTCTTTCCTTTGCTGTTTAAGACTCTGATCTGCTGTGGATTACGTGCCGGAGAGGCAACCCTGCTCCGTGTAAAAGATGTAGATCTTATAAACGGCGTTTTGCAGATTTGGGAAACAAAGCATGACAAACCAAGATATGTTCCTCTGTCTAAAAGTCTGTGGGCGGACTACGAACAATATTTTGAAGAAATCCATGCGGAAAGTTCTGGTAACAACTATTTCTTCCCCAATCCCCGAAAAAGCTGCTACCATACAACCACAGTCTACAACCGGTTTCGGGATGCGCTATGGCATTGTGGAATTGCGCATAAAGGACGTGGATACGGTCCGAGGGTTCATGACCTTCGTCATACCTTTGCCGTTCGTTCTATGCAAAAGCTGAAAAAATCCAAGAGCGACATCGTGACTACACTTCCATACCTTTCGGCGTATCTCGGCCATTGCAACATGAGTGCGACGCAAATCTATCTGCATTTAACAGCGGAATGTTACCCTGAATTTATTCAAAAGCAGTGCGATTATCTTGGCGATACGATTCCAACGTGGGAGGCGCCGAATGAAAACTGCTGATTTTGCCGCACATTTGACGGAGTTTCTTTCCCATTACCTGCCCGAACTTAAAAATATCAGTACGAACACGATTTCATCATACTGCGATGCATTTCGGCTATTCCTTGGCTATTGCCAGGATGTAGAGGGGATGAGGATTGAAAAGCTTTCCATAGATGATCTGACGCCGGAACTCGTTGACCATTTTTTGCAATGGCTGAGGATAGAGCGAAACAATGGAACCGCGACGCGTAGCCAACGTCTTGCAGCCATCCGCTCATTTGTTAAATACCTGCAGATAAAAGAGCCGCGCCTTTTGCTGAATTTCCAGCAAATACTGGCAATCCCAGTGAAAAGAGCTGAGCGCAAAGCGATTAATCCGTTGACAAAAGAGGCGATTGCGCTGATCCTGCGCCAGCCGGATACATCCACTCTCAGCGGCAGAAGAGATGCCACGATCCTGTGTTTTCTTTATGATACAGCAGCCCGTGTGCAGGAAATCTGTGACTTACGTATTGAAGATGTCCGTCTTGATTATCCTGCAAGTGTCAAGATCCTTGGTAAAGGCAGAAAAACCAGGGTAGTTCCCATTTTGCCGGCAACGGCGCAGAACTTGAAAAAATATCTTACTGAAATGCACATGCTTGCACCGGAAAAAAGTCATCTGCCGCTATTTATGAACCGCAACGGGCAAAAGCTAACTCGTGCAGGGGTTACGTACATCCTAAACAAATATGCCAAGGCCGCTTCAGTGATTGATCCTTCCATACCGGAGAAAATTCCTCCGCATTTGATGCGCCATACTAAAGCAATGCACATTTACGACGCGGATAATGATCTCGTTCATGTGCGCGATTTCCTCGGACATTCCGACATTAAAACTACAGACATATATGCCCGTTCAAGTCTTACAATGAAGCAGAAAGCTCTGGAACGAGTTTCGGATTCTCCAGTTCCCTCAATGCCTTCCTGGCAGAAAAGCCGGAGTACAATGGAGTGGTTGAAAAGTTTTGGGTCTCAAAAAGCATAGCACATTATGTGAAGCAACTGCGCCAGGAATCCTCTCCTGGCGCAGTTTTCACATCTGTTCTTCTCATAACGACCATGATTAAATAGACGCTGTTGCCCAGCGCCTTATACCGGGAAGAGTCAGAGGCGTTGGGAATGTCAGTCCAACCGTCCGGAAAACCTTGGAGCCTTTCACATTCCAGAGGTGTCAGCCTGCGGATGAGCCTTGGCTGATCTGTACCCTGCAGCACCAGATCCGTGGCATCCTTGTGCTGGCGTGCGCTTTGAGTGCTTGTTACCTCTCCATCTTTGAAAATGTCGACTCGCTGTCTGCTGAACACGGCATGGTGATCGGTGGCAGTCAACGTATAGGCGAGGTCTGCTTGGTATCCGATCCCATTGCCGCCGTTTTGAGGCTGCCGGTCAATAGCATTGCCGGTGATGCAAAATACAGTTCCTTGTTGCGCTGGTGGTGCATTGTTCCAAGCAGGGAGTTCAAAAGCAATCGGTGGAGGGTCATCAGAACTGGAATTTTCATCTACAACAAGCGGTTGGTTATTTCCGCCCATGCCGAATGTGGCGGATACTGTCTGTGCCGATTTGACAGGACCGCAGAAACGAGTATCTTGTCCATGGTTATCAAAAACCAGTGGCTGATGCCCGTGTTCCTGAGCTCGAAGCGTCCCTGTGATGTCCAGGCTGCACTCCATCACGCTGCCGCCTTGGTCGTTCAGGCATAAGATGGATGGCATACAGTTTCCGCTGGCGCTGCCTTTCAAGGTGGGGGCAAGCTCCTCGCCGTAGCCGATGCTTCCGGCAGAGGCTCCTGCCCCGGCAGAGAAGCCAGCAGTCAGGACACAGGGATACCCCTGACCGGCCTGACCGCCGCCTGCACTCAGAGATGTGTGCCGTTCCGGCGTCAGAAAACAATCGCCGTTGCCTTTGGCCACGACACCCTCCGCGATGAAAGTCTGCTGCTTCATTCCCGGCTGGGCGCCCAAC
>URXI01000243.1 GCA_900551775.1 uncultured Eubacterium sp.
CACCGCTGCCGCCAAAGTGACCCTGACCGTCACCAAGGCTCTCCAGGCTCCACCGACCGGTCTGAAGGCATCGTCCAAAAGCTACAGGTCCGCCGCCCTGTCCTGGAAAAAGGCTGACCGGGCCGAGGGCTACCAGGTCTGGCGCTCCAGGTCCAGAACCGGAGGCTATACCCTGCGTTATACCACAAAGAAAACTGTAACCACCAACACCGGGCTGGCCTGCGGAAAGAAGTATTACTACAAGATCAGGGCATACCGCACCGTAGATGGGGCGAAGGTCTACAGCAGCTTCACCACGCCGAAAGCTGTGACCATCAGGCCATCTGCCCCTTCCTTCACCCTGAAGGCAGGCACGAAAAAGATGACCGTCACCTGGAAAGGCGTCAGCGGAGCCAGCGGATACCGGATCTACAGGGCTTCCTCGGAAAACGGAAAGTTCTACAGGATCAAGAACGCTGGCAGCAAAGCCAGAACCTACACCAGCACCAGGCTGAAAGGCCGCCGCACCTATTACTACAAGATGCGTTCCTACCGCATCGTCGACGGCAAGAAGGTCTACAGCATCTACACCGCCGTCCAGAAGAAGACCACAAAGTAAGTATTTAAAGGGAGACTCGGATAAACCTCGCCCAGAGGTTATCCGGGTCTCTTTTTCATCCCCCGCCTTCTGTGGTTTATCACAGTAAAACACTTTGCTTTTTTCGTATAATGTATAATCGTACAGAAAATGTTTTTCCCTTATATTCTCTCGAATTTATGTTATATTCATACATGAACACCTCCCGTTGAAGGTGTCCATGAGATATTTAATAAATAGTTTAGCTAAGAGGTGAAAGAAATGGCGAATGGTAAAAGACTCGTCGTGGAACCCGCATGGTGCAAAGGCTGCGGATACTGCGTCGAGTTCTGTCCAAAGAAGGTACTAGTATTAGAGCATGAAAAAGTAGTCGTGAAAAACCCCGAGGCCTGCATCTGCTGCGGTCTCTGCGAGCAGCGCTGTCCTGACTACGCGATCTGGGTAGAAAAGGAGGCGATGTAACATGGCAAAGGAACAGAAGAGATTTCAATTGCTGCAGGGCAACGAAGCCTGTGTAGAAGGAGCAATTGCGGCTGGGATGAGGTTTTACGCCGGATATCCGATTACACCTTCTACCGAAATTGCAGAGCGAAGCGCAGTGAGACTTCCTCAAGTCGGGGGCAAATTCATGCAGATGGAAGACGAAATTGCAGGTATCGCTGCCGCTTTAGGCGCATCGGTGGCCGGCATGAAAGCGATGACCGCGACTTCCGGTCCCGGATTTTCACTCAAGCAGGAGAACATCGGTTACGCAACCATTGCCGAAATTCCTATCGTGATTGTCGATGTCATGCGTTCTGGGCCTTCCACGGGACTGCCAACCTCACCTTCACAAGGCGACGTCATGCAGGCAAAATGGGGCACCCACGGTGACCATCCTGTCATTGCAATCTGTCCTTGTTCCGTTCAAGATACATACAACCAGACGGTCAGAGCCTTTAACCTGGCCGAAAGATTCAGAACGCCCGTCATTTTGCTGATGGATGAAATCGTCGGCCACATGAGAGAGGGCTGCGAATTAATCCCGACAGATGAACTGGAAATTCACAATCGAAACACACAGATGATCAGTTCCATGCCATACGCTTTCGGAGAAGGCCAATATGTGCCCCATATGACATCCTTCGGCAAGGGCAATCTCTACAACATCACAGGCCTGTTCCACGATGCGGCAGGCTTTCCGACCAACGACAACAAGGTCGCCGGAGAAGAAGGCTCCAGGCTGATGGAAAAGATCAAGGTTTACAAATACAGCGGCATTTTAGAATTCGAGGAAGAAGAGATGGAGGATGCGGAGATCGGCATTGTCTGCTACGGCGGCACGACCCGGGCCGTGCAAGGCGCCATCGAGATGGCAAGAGAAGAAGGCTACAAAGTCGGCATGTTCCGTCCCGTCACACTTTGGCCGTTCCCAGAACACGAACTGGTAGAGCGCGCAAAACAGCTGAAGCGGCTCATCGTCGTAGAGCATAACTACGGCCAGGTCCTGCTCACTGTGGAAGGAATCATCAAAGGCGACACAAAGGTTGAATTTATTGGAAAGGTCAACGGAACGACGATTTCCCCAAAAGAGATCTTCAGAAAAATTGCAGAGGAGGAAGAATAATATGCCAAGCCAACTAGTACAGAACACAATGCGAACAAAGAGACTTCCTCATATCTGGTGTCCGGGATGCGGACACGGCATTTTGATGAGAGATGTCTGCCAGGCAATTGAAAACCTAGGATTGGAGAGAGAAAAGGTCAGCATCGTCAGCGGTATCGGCTGCTCGTCACGTGCCGCCGGATACATGGATTACAACACGCTCCATACCACCCACGGCAGACCCATTGCCTTTGCCACGGGCATCAAAATGGCCCAGCCTGATATGCACGTCATCGTCATCACTGGCGACGGCGACGCGACTGCCATT
Organism: uncultured Eubacterium sp.; assembly: GCA_900551775.1. Taxonomy (GTDB): domain Bacteria; phylum Bacillota; class Clostridia; order Peptostreptococcales; family Anaerovoracaceae; genus Senimuribacter. The sequence continues at coordinate 2,491 of URXI01000243.1, forward strand.
GGAGGCAACCACCTGATCCACGCAGCCAGAAGAAATATAGATTTAACCGTAGTCGTATTCAACAACAACATCTACGGCATGACCGGCGGCCAGTATTCTCCGACGACGCCGACAGGCGAGAAGGGAACAACTGCACCTTACGGCAATATTGACGGAGATTTTGACATACCAAAGCTGTCCGAAGCTGCCGGCGCCACTTATACAGCAAGAGGCGACTGTTTTCATGTTCCCCAGATGGTCAAACTCATCGAAAACGGTATCAAGAACAAAGGTTTTTCAGTCATTGAAGGGGTCAGCATCTGTCCGACTTACTACGGCCGTAAGAACAAAAAAGGCAGCGCTCTTGACATGATGCACTGGCAGGAACAGAACTGCATAGATATAAAGAAGGCAGAAAAGATGACACCAGAAGAATTAGAAGGCAAAGTCCTCATTGGCGAAATGTCCCGCACAGTTCGCCCTGAATACACAGAACTCTATGATGAAATCATTTGCAAAGCTGGAGGTGCAAAATAATGGCTAAAGAACAACTCAGATTCACAGGTTCCGGTGGTCAGGGGGTTATCCTCGGCACCATCATCATCGCAGAGGCCGCATTCCTCGACGGAAAAAAGGTCGTTCAATCTCAATCCTACGGCCCAGAAGCCAGAGGCGGCATGTGCAAGGCTGAAACAATTATAGATGAAAAGAAAATCAACTATACGAAAGTTGAAATTCCTTCCCTGCTCTTATCCCTGACACAGATTTCTTTTAATAAGTATTCTAAAAAAATTGGCCAGGACACGGTCATCATCGTAGACGAAGAAATCGATGTACCGCTGAGGCTCCGTGCAAAGCACGAGGTTTTGTCCCTGCCGATTCTCAGCTCAGCAAGAGAAGTGATCAAAAACCCGATGGCTGCCAACATCATCGCTGTCGGCGCTGTCAACGAAGCTCTGCAGATCGCGTCTGTCAAATCCCTGGAGGAGGCGGTGCTCAATCATATTCCGAAGGGAACGGAAGAGCTCAATATCAAAGCAATGCGCTTGGGTGCGGAGTTGGTAAAGCAATCCCGGGAAGAAGACAAAAAAGGTGAAGAGAAAAAAGCCCATGCATAAGTAATTAGAGAGGACGGATTAGCTCCGCCCTCTCTTTCTCGTAATGCTTATTTACGTTCCTTTTTTGCTTTTTTGTTCTTGACTCTCTGGGCGCGCAGCTGTTCCTGCTTCTTGCGCTTTTCTTCTGCCATCTGTTCCTGTTCCTCCGCCGTATAATCATCGACAAAGGTGGTCGGATTCATCTCTGCCGCCAGCTTCAACACGCCCCGGCAGTCTTCCGGTGAGAACAGAAACGAGCGAAGGACTGCATCCTTCTGGAAGAGAACTCTTGCATTGGGACGTTCTTTGATATAATCAGGCTGTACCGCCGTAATCTGATCCCACGTCCATCGGTTGGTCGTCGTCATGCCGAAGAGGGAATATTTGATGTCCACCCCTTCCTCCGAGACAATGTGTTCCTTGTGATGAAACACCGCCAATACTAAAAACAGGGTCAGCACGATGTAGAGGTACTGTCCTCTCATAAACTCAAGATATAGCAGTATTGCGCACGCAATCAGTACCAAAACCCGTCTATACAGTGAACGCGACTGTATTATGCCTTTATATATCATAACAAATTACTCCAGAGATTTGTAAGTTCCGTTTTTCCGCAGTTCGGCAAGATTTTCCAAAGCCGTTTCGTGGGCCGCTTCAGGTGCGGCAGCCGGACTGCCCTTTTTCAGTTTGCCAAAGAAGTTGGTAAATGTTCCATCCGCATATAAGATGTTGCCGCCCCACCATGCAGTGAGAATGGAGATGATCGGATTTAATATATTGGTGAAACAGAATGGGATGTAAGATAAGGTATCTACACCCAGCATCCTGGAGTGATAAGCGCCGCAAGATGACCAAGGGATCATCGGTGACCACAGAGTACCGCCGTCCTCCATAGATCTGGACAGCAGGTTCCTGCTAAGCCCTAAATCGTCGTATTTTTCTTTGTACATAGTAGCTGGTACGATCAAACCCAGATACTGGTCGCACATGGTAGCAATACAGAACATTGCCGTCAAAATTGTCGTGAGTACCATCTGGAATGGTGTACGGACGTTTTTGATCAGCACGCCCAGCAGAGATTCTACTGCGCCAATTTGGCTATAGATGCCTCCGAAGCCGATAGCGATCAAAGCAATGTTAATCGTCCACAGCATAGAGTTCATGCCGCCTCTGTTGAGCAGAGTATCTGCCAGTTCATTTCCTGTCTCTGCGCTGTAACCGTAATGTACCATGGTGATACATTCGCTGATGGATGCGCCTTGGAAAACCACTGCAAAGATACAGCCAATACCCGATACCAGAATTACGCCTGGAAGTGCAGGCAGTTTCATCACCGCAACCACGATGATGACCAGAATCGGAAGCAGAAGGACAGGACTCATCACCTTGAAGTTCCCCTCAATAGCATCTGAGAGCTGGTTTACCATGGTCGGGTCGTATTCGCCAGCTTTTCCGAATACAGCTACCGCAGAAAATCCTGCCAGCGCTAGAATAAAGGCAGGGAAGGTGGTCATTGTCATGGCTCTCACGTGGTCAAACAGGCCTGTCTGTGCAGAAGCCGCAGCCAGATTGGTGGAATCGGACAACGGTGAGAATTTGTCGCCTGTACAGGCCCCGGAAAGCACCGCACCCGCAATCAGTGCCGGGCTGATACCCATGGTCTCACCGATGGTCATAAAGGCAATACCCAGGGTCGCAGATACCGTATAAGCAGATCCCAAAGATAAGCCGACGATGGCACAGAGAATGCATACCGCTGGCAGGAAAATCACTGGGGTAAACAGCTTCAATCCATAGAATACCAGGGCTGGAATGGTTCCGCACCATTCAAAAGAACCTACCAGGCATCCTACGAAGAGCAGGATCAAAAGAGCTTCCATGGACTGGCTGATGGAATCGATGCCTGCTGCAAGCATATTTTTGAATTTCTGTCCGCAAAGCTTTCCGATGAAGCAGGCTGTAATTGCCGCTACAAGCACTGGAATATGGGGATCCTGCCCCCATTCCAGCAGATAATTGCACATCATCAATCCCAGCAGGACGATGATCGGGAGACACGCCTCAAACTTATTGGGAAAACGTGGTTTTTTTACTTCTGTCATAATCTACCTCCTAAATAAAAATAACGCTTGGTGCGAAATATTCGCTTCCAGTCTTATTTTAATTGAAATATCTGACAGCTTGTATGAATATTTCCATGTAAACTGGTACTGTCATTGTTTTACAAAATTCGACCATATTTTACATAATAGAAAGCTTTAACAGAAACGGTATATTAAATTTAACGTTAATGGTTTATAATAGGAGTAATGATAGGAGGTACTATGGAAGAATTAAGAGCAAAAAAAGGATTTATCTGCGACATGGACGGCGTCATCTATTGGGGAGGGAGGCTGCTTCCGGGGGTCAAAGAATTTGTAGACTGGCTGTATCGGGAAAACAAGGAGTTTTTGTTTTTGACCAACAACAGCGGGCAGACGCCTTTGGAGCTGCGCCTGAAGCTGAAAAACATGGGACTGGATGTGGATGAGAGCCACTTCTATACCAGCGCCCTGGCTACGGCAAAGTTTGTCAGCGAGCAGACCCACCACTGCAGCGCTTACGTCATCGGAGAACCGGGCCTGGTAGGTGCACTCTATCAGTGCGGCGTCGCCATCACCGACAAAGACCCCGACTATGTCATCGTCGGGGAAAGTCCCAATTACAACTACGAGGCCATGTGCAAGGCCGTCACCCTGGTGCGCGGCGGTGCAAAGCTGATCGGCACCAATTCCGATCTGACGGGGCCTTCCAGCAGGGGCATCATTCCTGCCTGCAGAGCGCTGATCTCCCCCATCGAAATGGCAACGGGAAAACAGGCCTATTTCATCGGCAAGCCCAATCCTCTAATGATGAGGACCGGACTCCGCCTGTTAGGCGTCCATTCAGAAGAGGCTGCCATGATCGGCGACCGCATGGATACGGATATCATCGGCGGCGTAGAGAGCGGTCTGGATCCCATCCTCGTGCTATCCGGCGTGACCGGCCGGGAGGAAATTGA
>URXI01000244.1 GCA_900551775.1 uncultured Eubacterium sp.
CTGATAAAATATTTCTTTTTTTCAAATCACCTCTTGACATTTCTTAGCTGGACTTTATATTCTGGCGGGCGTCCCCCAAAGGCGCCTGCCGTCTTGTTATGAACTCTATATCCCTTTGACAATTGTTATTATACCACTTTTGTTAGCACTGTCAATAGGTGAGTGCTAATTTTATATATTTTTCTCTTTTCCTCGCCGCCAAACCATTGAAATTACAACGTTTCTGAAATTTCTTTTTTTCCACATTCCTCGTTTTTTTGCTTACTACACCAATTTTACACCATTTGCGAAAAAGGGGTGAAACTATATTACCTGAAGCAACTCTAGTTTCGTAAGTTCCTTCTCGATTCTAGTTCGTTCTGTGATATGATTGTAGATTTCCATCGTCACGCTGATATTTGCATGTCCCATGATGTACTGCACAATTTTCATATTGTAAAGCCTAGCTTTGTCTATGGTTTTAATTTATTCCGACAATGCGATGGAATTATTTGCAAGCCCCTTTTCTCCAATCAGTTCTACACGGGTCGGCATGGCTAGCTTTTTTCGTCCCATAATGGCTGCTACGATTACCACCGGACTATAAGTTATTCTGCACGATCAGGACGGGTCTCGTGCCGCCCTGATCACTTCCTACGGGGTCAGGCCGCTGCGCGATACATATATCGCCCCTCGTGATTCTTACCCTCCTCACAACCTTCCTTTTATACTTATGTAAAATGCCAAGCAGGGACAAACACAGCCTGTCTATTTGTCCAGCATCTGTTTCTTCATTCAAATCCCGAACTCCTTTAAACACCTTTATGGGAACCGGAAGCTTTCCAACACCTTTACGGAGAACATCAACGGCAGGATACGGACTTATCTGGCGGTATCAAGGGGTGTGAGCAACTCCTAGAGATTCAGGAAACATGTCATCTGCGCCCTGTCACCTGACGTTTATTATGCATTAACCACATGCCCGCAGAGCGATAAAAAGACCGGAAAGAAACGGGAATCCTACAGCAAACCGAGAGATTGACAGAAAGCAGAAGAGCACCTCAGACTGTTGGTTCCAGTTTGAAGTGCTCAAGTTTTCGGATTTGCCGCCCACATGGTAGTTTAGAGACGGCTGCGGCAAACCCACACGATAATTTAGATTACCAATTGGATTGCCCTTATTTTGCCAGACTTGTATTAATTCTATATCAAATGTGAATTGTTCACAAACTTTTGTGTTTAGATTTTAATTTATGTGATTCATCTAGTATATTTTATAATTGTATAATATCTTAGACTATAGACCAAGTTTAATGTTAAATCTCTTGAGCTCGTCTTTAAGATATTTTCTTTTATAAACCATCCTGCTAAGAACATAAATACATAGAAATGGAAGAGTAAGTATAAAAATCCCATAATAAAAATTTTGGGGAGTGACCCTGGAATTATCAAATGTAGCACTTTCAGTAGTCACCCATTCTTTTCGAATACTCTCTCCATCCAATGAATGTTTATTCACAAAATATTTAATGATTGTATCATAACGGTCAGCATCATCATTGCCGTTTATTTGTTCCACATCCATAAGGGCTCCAGTTTCAGTTCTTATATATATGTGGCTAAAATCCACAACTTTATCATTCTGAGTTTTTATTAGTATGGTAGCGGTGCAACCATTCTTCATAGCATAATCATCTTTGAAAACCGTATATCCGTTGCAAACGTGTTCACAATAAATGCCACTTGTAAACATTATTACTCCAATTATTACGATTGGAATAACTCCCATTATTGGATTTTTATGTTTTGATAGCAAAGCTACAATAACTGTAATAACAATTACTATAGCAAAGCAAAAAAAGTAAATTAAAAACCTGTTCATATTCTTCCAGTATGATGTTTCTATAAAGAAGACACCATATTTCCTTCCTATATTGTCAAGCCCAAAATCGTTGATTTTTAGGCTTCTCATTAAATAATTACCTCAACAAAATCAGTATAATTAGGGAGAATCTCTCAGGATTTCGAGAACACGAAGAACGGAGAAATCCTGAGGAAAATACCTTTTGCCCCCAAATATCATACTACGCAATTACGCTTTGTTTATAAATCCTCAAGCTTTATTCGTTTTAGCATATTTTTTCTTTTTCTACGAAAATAGAAATAAATATACATTCCACTAGTCAATAGCCCGGGAAGAGAAATAAGAACGCCCAGCAAAATACGACTCTTGTTTAAAAAACTCTCATTCTCATTTTCACACATGGACATTTTTTCCAATTCATTATAACTTAATGATTTACCAGTGAATGAGTCATACTTGATTTTATGTGCTTTCATGGATTTTATAATAGCATCTCTATATTTTGAAACCTTTTCATTAATTGTTAAATCCCCATCTATAATTTTCACGTCTATATACTTACTATAATCGTCTTCATTTGTTATGAATTTTCCTAATGCTTCTAGTCTATTGTCGTTATCTAGCAATACCAACTGTTCACCAATAATTTTTTGATCATGTATCACATCAACACGTTTCATTGCATTATATGATTCAGTTTTTAAGTTGACCGTTAAAACAATTGCTACAATCAATAAAAAAACCGGGAATATCTTTTCTGCATATTTCCTTTCCTTAATAAAAAACAATTCCAAAACCCCAAATAACCCTATTATCCCTATATAAATAATTACACTTTCAATATTCAATAAATACTGAATTATTATACTAAAAGTTCCCATTGCTTAACCCTTTTTACTTTCCCTTTTACTTTCCTTTTTGTATGCATTTATCAAAATTTTTGCCGTTTCGAAATCCAATCGATCATCCAAAGACAATTTCTTTATTAGCTTTATATAGGGAGTTGTCTCATCCTCTTCCTGTGTTTCAATCTTATTGATTAATTTATCTAACTTCAATCTAACGGTGGGATAAGTCACGTCATAGTCTGCTGCTATTTTTTTTAGCGAACCACTCGCTAAAATAAATTTTTTTATAAATACAACATCCTCATCCTCTAAATTTTCCATCCAAAAAGGTACAATTTCAATCGCCACTTTCTTCTCCTTCTTTAAGCTCTGAGTCTTGACCCATTAACACGCCTTGCCTTTCAATATAATAACTATCAGAGAGACATTTTTGTCTCTCTGATAACCTCTTGATTAGCTCCAATTCCAAGAATGCTTAACTTTTATTCTCTTTCCCGTGCTATCTTTCTGTAAATATCCAACTGTAGTGTTGAGTCTGTAATTTCCACTAGTAGTCGCTGACTCGACATCATACTTACAATACATATTTACGTCAGATGATCCCGGCGTTGTAGCTGTGCGATCAGTAATTACAGGTTCTCGTGCAGTAATCTTTGTTGTTGCAGAAAGTCCTACTGCATCAGAAACACCATATCTTTCAGTAATTCCACTGGATGATAGATTGTAATGATTTTCTAAAGACATCGTGCATGTTCCTGCACCTAAAACAGTAGTTACCTTAGCAGTAAAATACCGATTACCATAGTCTTTCCACATAGTCTCCCCATTCGTTGCCGCATAAGCAGGCTGAAAAATCGCATCTCTTATCTTCTCCAACACTGTAAAATCTTCGCCTTCCTTCAATTCTACAGTTACTTCGCAACCGTTTCCTAAATCAATGGTCTTAGTCCCTCCAAGAGTTCCATCCGCTTTTTCTTCTAAGATCACATCTAAGTCTAAAGCATTCAGCTCTTCCTTGGCAAGTTCCATCTTTTCAGCATCAAAAGCAGCAACTACCGAAGGACTCGCTTTGTCCATAATACTACGTTTCTCAGATTCCGTCAATGCACCAGATTCCTCTTTTGCATTAAGTTGTGACTTTAACCCCTTCAGTGTGTTGATATCATATGCATCTTTCCCAGTTGTCATTGCAAACGCACTGCTTGCCATCAAAGTAACCATTAGCATCACCCCTATGATAATGCTCCCTGTTTTCTTCATCTCAATCTTTCTCATTCTTGTTCCCTTTTTCCTTTCTTTTTAAATAGCCATATATTTTTATTCCTACGAATATAGCTACCAGACCAAATATAACAAATAGTGTCAAGTCTACATAACTCGCCATGGTCATCGTCATTTTAACCCCTCCTCAGCTTTAGCACCCTTTTAAACTCAGTTTCCGCAAACATATATGCCTTTCTACCACCTCCAAACATTATCAACTATCATAGGAAACAACTTATTATATATCAAGTACTTAATAATCCCTTTATTCAAAATCAATTAATTAGAACAATTGCTCCAACTATAAAATTTTATTCCAGATAAGTTTATATTTTAATTTTAATTTATTTAATGATAACATTTATTTTTATTAAAGTCAATACTTATTCATAATTTATTTTTTTTAAATTCATATTAATTGTTCTAGTAACAATCAATCATCCTTTGCATTTTTTTATCACCCCATATCCATAAATCGTACTACTCCCAACAGGATACCACATCTCTCTGCACTGATCTCCGCTGTTCCCTTCAATAGTATATACAATTCCATCCCTGCAGTCCTTCACAATGCCGACATGATCGCTTGTCCCATTGCCGTCCCAGTCAAAAAATATTATCATGCCCGGCTGCGGGGATATGCTGCTGCGATACCAACTTTTTTTCGATATGAACCAACTGACGCCATCCTGGCAGTAAGAGAACTTTGGCGCTTTCCCCTCATCAATATACCCACACTGATCAGCACACCAGCTGACAAAACAGGCGCACCAGTCTACGTGCTCCGTAAAACCGTACCAGCTCCAGTAAGGCCTGCCGCCTTTATTGCCAATCTGCGACTCTGCAACTTCCACAATGGTTCCATTCTCAGGTACAATTCCGCCTTCCTCATCGCCATGCAGAGCCATAACCGAAGCGAGCATGATGATAACAATAAGAACCAGGGCGAACAGCCCGATGGCAGACAGTATCCATCCATAAGCTGCAGGAGGCACTTTTACCTTCAGACGATGCCTTTTAGACGAAGATGTCGATGGAGATTTATGAAAAGCAGCCGCACGACTTTCAGAAGCGCCGAATGTCCTGTATGTAGTCCCCTCCTGAAAGCCACTCTCACGCCTGCGCCTTTGAACATATTGATTCCTCATCGCACGTTTACGAAAGAAGGTTTTTTTGCTCTCAGCTGGCGTTCCCTCTGGTAAGGCGAGGGCGTCAAATCCGCCCCTGCCTTATCAGAATATGCTCTTGCTTCATTGCAGACTGCTCAGCCCAGCCACCTCGAAGAACCTGGACAGAATCCCAATCGCAACATGATGTTCCCCTATTTCCACATGTCGCCCACAAGGGCGAGTCTTCGCAAGGTACATTCGCCCTAGCTTCAGTAATCTGGCGAAACGGACAGCGAAAGGCGCGTTAACGACTGGAGAAGTGAGCAAAGCGAACGATGAAACATACGAAAATATGTCCTTTGAATACTGCTTATTTTCAGCAGATGTTGAGAGCGATACAAACGATTTTAATTGGCAACCTCTACAGACGGGCGGGGAAGGATCATTAACATGCGCTTAACCGCTATCATACTTCAAAGGCATGGGGTGCGATGCGAAATGGGAATTTGTCTATTGATGACTTTGGGATTATACTAAAATCAGAAACAAAACAGTAACGAAGAAAGTTGGTGAAATGATGTATAAATTGAGAAAAGGCTTCTGTCTGGTTCTTACCCTCACACTAGTCTTGGGCATATTGGACAGCACCGTTTTCGCAGCAGAATCTGTGCCTGCCGCCACTGCTGCTGGCAGCAAGACCCTGGTCGTATATTTTTCAAGAACCGGCACCACGAAAGCTGTGGCAAAGAAGCTTGAGACCATCACTGGAGGCGATCTGTTCGAAATAAGGACGCTGACCCCTTACCCGAGTGCATATAATGATGTGCTTTCCGTAGCACAGCGAGAGCTATCTCAGAACGCCCGGCCCCAGCTGAGCACGAGGGTCAGCAACATGGACCAATACGATACGATTATCATGGGCTATCCTATTTGGCACGGCGTACAGCCTATGGCGGTCAATACCTTCCTGGAGTCCTATGACTTTTCGGGAAAGAAAATACTGCCCTTCTGTACCAGCGGCAGCACTTCTGTCGCCGCCAGCGTAAGATGCATCGCCGCAGTATGCCAAAACGCTACAGTCGGCACCGGTTTCAGAGCCAACGGCGCCAGCGACGCCAGACTAAGCCAGTGGCTGCTGGAAAACGGATATGAAGCTTCTTCTACACCCGCCCCAAAGCCTGCGGCAATCAAACTAAGTCACAAAACCCTGACTATGACAGTCGGAAAATCCAAAAAACTAACCTTGCGCAACCTGCCGTCAGGCAGCAAAGCGACCTGGAAAAGTTCCAAAAAAAATGTGGCGACGGTGACCAAAAGCGGACTGGTCCGGGCGAAAAAGAAAGGCAAAGCGGTCATCACAGCAAAAGTTAATGGAAAGACCTATCGCTGCACAGTGACCGTAAAAAGAAAGTAATTCCCCTCCATCGTCCTTCCTTAAATATAGGGAAAGGGGTTGTTACACTAAGACCGAGTAATCCATGGATCAGATCAAACGGCGCAAATGTCTATTTTAG
>URXI01000245.1 GCA_900551775.1 uncultured Eubacterium sp.
TATCGCAGAGTATCCCTGTCAGATCATCCGCAGCCACATGACCGAAATATTCTTCCTCCGGCACCTGCGCCAATTCCAATGTACGGAGGTAGAGATCGTTCGCACCATCCTCTCGCTTTGCCAGCACCATTTGGCGCACGGCTTCCAACACAGCGTTCATGTCGTTGATCCGCATATCCGCGATGCGGTCAACATAAATTTCCGCGTCCAGCATCAACCGCTGAAAATCTTTATGGCAGATCAGCTCCGACAGCAGCCGGTGGTTGAACTGCCCGCCTTTCAATACTTCAATCGCACCGTCACCCAAATGCAGGGCTTCCAGCTCTGTGTTTGGGTGATTTTTTGTTTCCGTCAATCCCATCAGGTAATCGGCGGACACCCCGTAGAACTTTGCCAGCGCCGCGATGCTGAACGGGCTGATGTCTTTGAAATCGTCCGCCTCATATTTGCCGAGGGCAGCACGGGAAATCCCCGTCGCCTCGGAAAGCTGTTCCAGCGTCAGGCCGCGTTCTATCCGCAAATCTTTAAGCCGCTCCGGGATTGTCAGTTTGATATTCATATCCGCGCCCCCTCTCCTTCTGCTTTCTATTATAGCACAGATTTCTATAAGCGTGGAAATTTCCGCTTTTCGCACCCTTTTTCCAACCTCTTGGATATACGGGAACAGGCCCGATTTTTCGTTAAACTGTACTTGTCGAGAGACGACAGCACCTTGAAAACCACATGACCGTCCGAATGGGATACCCTCGGCAGGGGAAGCAGCGCCATGACCCCGAGTGCTTGAAAGCACGGGAAAGCGTGCCAATGCCGGAATACGCCGCTGAAAAGGCAGGGGCAGGAACGGCATTCGGGGAGAACGGCAAAATGCAGCGATATTTTCAAAGGAAGTGAAAACAGCGAAAAATCCGGCGTTTTCATATTGATAACGCCATCAAAGCGCGATACGCCGGATGGCGAAGCGGGTACGCTGTCCGGCGTACAATTATCCCAACCCGCAGAAAACCACGCGAAATGGTGAAGTTGAATCCTGTCACTTGTGAACAGGGCTTCGCAGGCGGCAGAGAAAACAGTTATTCTCATACCATGATCCAACGCCCATCAATGAACCCAGTACGCTCACCAGCGCACCGGCTTCACCGCCAAGCGAACGAAAAAAGGAGGGCAAAAGCCATGAGAAACAAAGAGATTTACCGAAACGAGATTAAGTCATATATTATCCGGGCCGGGATGACCATGAGCGAAGCCGTGGAAATCCTGGCCGACGAATACGGTTGGAGCAGCAGCGTCCCCAATCTGTCGGACAAGCTGAAACGCGGCAGTCTGCGCTACGGTGAGGCGGTGGAGCTGGCCGATGTGTTAGGGTATGACATTGTTTGGCAGAAGCGCCGGGAGGTGAGATAAATCACTGGAAGCCACTTTCAATATATATTAGCGTACACCACTCATATCAGCATGAGAGTCATCAAGCCGAGCAAAAAGTTGAGATAGCTACTTAAAATAACAACCAAGAAGTTTACTTTGCTCTGGATTCATGGTATACTATATCATGCAATCTACTAATGTGGGGAGGGAAAATTCATGCCGGTACATTGCAATCTATCAACGCTTATGGGCAAGAACCGTTTTTCGATTCAAGATGTGCATAAGCAGACGGGATTGTCACGAAATACTATTTCCAACTTATACAACGATAAAGCTACACGCATTGATTATGATACAGTTGAGAAACTATGCCAGCTATTTGAGTGTTCGCTCGATGAGTTGTTTGAAATATGTATTACAGCGGACAAACATAACGCTGATTGACCGAGCATAGGAGAAAACTGTTATGAAAATCATTTCGTTATTTAGTGGAGCTGGCGGATTGGACTTGGGTTTGATTCAAGCTGGCAACACTATTATCTGGGCTAACGATATTGATAAGGATGCTGTAGCAACCTACAGAGAGAATATCGGAGATCACATTGTTTGTGACGATATTAAGAATATTGATATTTCTGCATTGCCTAATGCTGATGTTGTTGTAGGTGGTTTCCCTTGTCAGGGATTCTCACAGGCTAATAGGTTGAGAACTCTTGAGGATGATAGAAATCAGCTTTACCGTTTTTTCTACAACACAATCAAAGTTAAACAGCCTAAATATTTTATTGCAGAAAATGTTAAAGGGATTCTTAGTCTTGGTAAAGGTGAAGCAATCAAGCAAATCGTGGCTGACTTTGAAGCCGCTGGTTATATCACATCTGTTAATCTTGTGAATATGGCAGACTATGGTGTGCCGCAGACAAGACAAAGAGTTATTATCATTGGACAAAGAGTAGACTTGGGCAAGGAATTGCGTTTTATCTTCCCGCAGCCCACTCATTCTAAAACGGGTGAATTACCCCAATGGGTGTCAATCAAAGAAGCAATCGATCACTTTCCTGATCCCGACAAAGAAAATAATGTCCTAAATCATGTCTACTCAGCTTACAAAGTCGAGTATCGTAATTTCACAGGACATAGAAAGACTGATCCCGATAAGCCGTCTCCTACTGTTCTTGCACGAGGGAATGGAAAGGGCGGCGTTTGTGCTATCCCGCATTACAATGGAAGGCGTAGATTAACAATCCGAGAGAGCGCAAGTGTCCAAACTTTTCCAGAAGATTTTCACTTTGTTGGAACTATGAACTCATGTTATCGACAGATTGGAAATGCTGTCCCGGTTTTGTTTGCCCGAAAACTTGGAGACGAACTGATGAGACTCGAAAAGGAAGAAAATGTATGAAGGTAGTATCTCTTTTTAGTGGAGCAGGAGGGCTTGATTTGGGTTTCAAAATGGCTGGGCACGAAATCATTTGGGCAAATGATTTATATGAGGATGCCGTTGAAACATACAGGCATAATTTAGGAGATCATATTATCTGCGAAGATATATCTAAAATTGATGCGAAAGAAATTCCAGAATGTGATATTATCATCGGTGGCTTTCCTTGCCAGGGCTTTTCTGTCGCTAATATGAAACGCCACGAAGCCGATGAACGCAACGCGTTATATAAACAATTGATCAGAGTGATTGATGCTAAAAAGCCCAAGTTTTTTTTGGCGGAAAATGTCAAGGGCCTTACAAATTTAGCTAAAGGCGCTGTATTCAAAATGATTCTTAGCGATTTTGCTGCGCTGGGATACAAAGTGAGTTATCGCATACTTAATGCTGCTGACTACGGGGTTCCGCAAACACGGCAAAGAGTCATTATAATTGGAGTCCGTAACGATATTGACTTTGAGTATATATTCCCCTTACCGACTCATAGCAAAGATGGTGGAGATGGACTGCCACGGTGGGTAAGTGTCGGTGAAGCATTGTCGGATATACCCGACCCCGATCTTCCCAATGACTTGCCTAATCATGATTATTCAAAATACAAGCTGCAATTTAACGGTTATCTTGGGCATAGAGCTTTAGACCCTGAAAAGCCTGCTCCAACTGTTACCGCCCGCGGCGATAACAAAGGCGGTGTTGTTATTTTACCTCATCCGAATGCTCAACGAAGAATGTCTTGCCGTGAATTGGCAGCGGTACAGAGTTTTCCGTTGGATTATAGGTTTTTCGGCAATCGCTCATCGGTGTATCGTCAGATCGGAAATGCAGTCCCACCATTGCTGGGTTATGCCGTTGCAAATGTTTTCAATCAATACGAAGGGAGTGACAAGTAGATGTTCTCAAAAGATTTTGTTCCGACAAAACCCTTCCCTGATTTCAAGTGGAAATGGGCTTGTTTACAATGCACCGAGGGTATCAACGACCCCGTTGTCTTATTGGGTGTTCTTTTCCGTATGAAAAAGCTGGAAGGCCGTGGGTTGAAATATAGTTCGCAGGAATTTGCGGATGAGCTTGTTGAGCTGTCGAATGATATAAGTGACTCCATTGGTGTTGATCTGGCACGGCGAACAGGCGAACGAAACATTATTCGTAACTCCGGTCAATATTGGAAAGCTGTCGGGCTAATCCCTGATGACAGCCGAGGTTATATCCGCCTTACCGATTTTGGCCGCCGGGTTGCTGAGCATGATATTTCTCAGACAGAGTTTTCTGCAATAACGATTCAGACATTCAAGTTGCCGAACAGTCATATCCAGACTCCTGCTGAATGTTTAAACTGGGAAAGCCACAGCCTTATCATTTATCCTCTCAGAATAATTTTGTCGGTAATAATGGAACTTAAAAAGAGAGGACAAGGCTACTTAACCACCACGGAACTGACCAAAATCATTATACCGCTTTCCGGCTGCCATGCACAAACCGATGACTATGTGAATTTTGTCCTTTGGTATCGCGCCGGTGAGGTCACCGTTGCTGACTGGCCGAATTGTTGTGAAGGAGCTAATGATTTTCGCATTGCCCGAGAATATCTACTGTTTCTCGAAAACTATGGTTACTTGGAAAAAGCAGATGGAGTAACAAGGGATGCCGAGCGGTATCACCTTAATGCGCTTATCGAATCTGAGATTGCTGAAATTCTTGCAACTCCGATTACCGACGCTTCTCTGCAAATGATCTTGAATCAAATTCGAACAAGCGAAGTTGCATCAGAAGTAGAGCGCAAACGGGTTCAAAATTTTAGAATCAGCCGACCCAACCAAGCTAAATTTCGCCATGATGTTCTTGCCGCTTGTCAGAGGTGCATTATTACAAATGTGACCATGCCAGAGGTTCTTGAGGCTGCACATATTAAGCCATTCAAATACAACGGTGAAGATACCATTGCAAATGGTTTTGCGATGAGAACAGATATTCACACCTTATTTGATGCTGGCCATCTTCGCATTTCTGAAACAGGTGTGGTTGAACTTTCTACAAGAGCACGGATGGACTATGGCGCGACTATTCCACCGAGAATTGTACTTCCCGACTTTACCAACCGAGACTTTATTAGATGGCGTTGGGAGAACTACAACGGGATATAATATCGTTTCTCATTCTTATGTGATGGAGGAAACAATTTGTCACAAGAAAAATCAAAATTTGAACTACTCCGTGAAAAAAACATCCTTTCTATTTTAGATGGCGATGTCGATTTCGGTACGCTTGAAATCAATGGCACAGACAGCGGCATTAAGATTTCAATGCCATATTTGAGTGGGCCGACCTTATGTGATATTTCAAACAAATTTGGGCTGCCTGTCACCTACGGGTGGAACGGTGGTGCTCAAAGCAGATGGGCATATCTTGATGATTTGTTGGCACATTGCATTCAGAACAAACGCGAATCGGACTTGCTTGCATATCTTTTTTCAAAGGGGCAGTTTGTGGATAAACTGAGAGGGCAGACGCCAGAAGTTATAGAATATGCCTATTCTCAAATCGTAAATGCAGTAATCAATCAGATCAACGGTACCTTGTATTTTGGTGGGAATGAACTTGTACAGATTGGAAAAGTGTTTGTTGTCCGCAAACTCGGTTCAACCGTTAGTGTATCAGTTCCTTCCGTCAAGACAATAAATAGAAGCTACATTACCGACCTGTCGGATCGAGCTATGAAAGATGTTATGGACGGGAATTATGATAGCGCCATCACCAAATCACGCACATTACTTGAAGAAGTGTTTTGCTATGTCATAGAAAAAAAGGGGAACGAGCCGTCCGAAAGTGGTGATATTGGAAAACTCTACAACCAAGTTAAGCAACTATATAATATGCACCAAAGCAAGGATATAGATAAGCGTATCAACGGATTACTCTCTGGGCTGGAAAAGATTCTTTCTGCAATAGCTGAAATGCGAAACAAAGGAAGCGATTCTCACGGCGTTGGCGCGAAAAGAATTAACATTGCGGATCATCACGCACGCTTATTTGTAAACTCCGCAATGACGATGGCAGATTTTATATTAGCCGTTAGTGAAAAAGCATCTCAGTAGATAACAATAGTCCCTTTGGAACAAAGGGCGCACTTCTATACAGGGGAAAGCCCTGTACCGTGCGCTCTGCGAGGCAGCAGCCCGGACAGCGAGTGTTCGGGCTGTTTCGCGTCACTTCGTTCCGAACAAGAGGGCTGCACCCTCTTGCGGCTTCGCCTATCTCCTGCGCTGGCGCAAACAGCACCGCCCGCAAAGTTTTGAATATGTGCCCCAGACCGTTTACCGTTTTTTCGGTAGGCGGTCTTTTTGTATCTATCCATCAATTTTAAGGAGGTCATGTACCATGCCCAAGCAGAAAACCATCCCGGAGCTGGAAGCTGAAATCGCCGCCAAGGAGCTCCAACTTGCCCAGCTCCAACACAGACAGCAGCAGCTTGAAAACCGCCGCAGCTACTACGAAAAAGGTGACCGCCGCAAACGGGCGCACCGCCTCATCACCCGCGGTGCAGCCATCGAAAGCGTGGAGCCGCTGGCAAAGGTTTTGACTGAAACCGAATTTTACGCCTTTGCGGAAAAAGCACTCGCGTTGCCGGAGGTCAGGAATTTGCTCATGTCTGCCGTCAACGCCCACAATGCCGCCGGGCAGAAAGGAAAGGGATGATTTATCGCGCTATATCATTTTCATGTGACACAGATCAAACGCAGCGCCGGACAATCGGTTGTGGCATCCGCCGC
>URXI01000246.1 GCA_900551775.1 uncultured Eubacterium sp.
CCACCGCCGCCAACGCCTATATTGCCCGTAATGGCGGAGTTTGTCGCGATCAGTGAACAGCCGTTGGAAATGAAAGCACCGCCGCCCCCTCCGTCTGCCTCGCAGTTTCTGATAGCAGCATTGTTCTCCATCAGACAAGCCGCTCCCGTGTCAGAGAGATAGAGACCCCCTCCGCCAGAGATGGCTCTGTTCTCTTCCAAAACGGCCTGATTCAAAGTCAGTTTTCCGCCGCTTACGGAAATCAATTCGTCGACGCCAGCGGTCACAGCCGCTTTGTTGCCGTTGACGGTTATATTTTGAAGGGTCAAATCCCCATTGCTGTCAATATAAAAGAGAGAACCTGTATAGCCCTGCTGTCTCTGCAGTGTTATCAAAGCTCCCTCCGCTCCTCGAATCGTAACAGGATAAGAAAGATAGATCTGTCTGTCTACTGCAAAAGATGCAGTCACCTCTATGAGTTCCTCTCTATCTGTTATCCCTTGTAACAAGTCGTTCAGATTTGCTACACTTATCATATTTACCTACTCCCCTATCAAATTGGTTTCAGTATTATCATATTCTGTGAAAGACGGATTTGTGTTCGTCTCTCCTCTATTCTTTCTCCGCAAATAATTTTTGGTAGTAGGACTCCGCCGTGTACAGGGCTGCCGCCGGATTGTGGCCCATCACTCTGTCCTTGGCTACCAGGGTGGTCACAAGGGCTTCCGAATATTTATAGAACAGACTGTCGTGTCCTACGCACAGACCCATGACGATGTTCAGTTCTGTGCCCGCCTCGTTGAGCAGCGTCGCCTGGGTGATCGGATTGCACATGTTCTTCCCCACAGCGTTGCACTTTTCGTCGATGCCCACGTCGGTCTTCGGCACTGCACCCACTTTACAGACTGCGCTGTAGACATCAAAATCATGGCTGCGCAGGATTTTGGCAAGGATCCTGCTTTCCCTGATCAGACCGGCACAGGTTGCGATGCCAATCTTCTGAAATCCCATCCGCTTTGCAAACTCCACGATTTCCTGCACCCTGGTCCATTTGCAGTAACCCTCAAATTCGACTTCCGCAGCAGTCTTCATGACGCTGTTGTTCTCCTCGTCCTCATAGAGCGCCATGATTTCCGCGCGCTTGGCTTCTGTCATCTTCTCCGTCTGGCAAAATTCCGGATAGCTGGCATTCTGGTAATCACAGTGCAGAACCCCGCAGTCCACACAGGACAAATTCTTATCTTTTTTCATCATCGGTTCCTTTCTCTTCTCTATACGCACAGCTTGCGCAGTTTCCGCTGCAGCCATTACAACCACTGCAGCCGCCTTTGCTGCGCCGTATGAACCGGACAGCAAAGAACAGCGCAGCCGCAACTGCTGCAACAATCAAAATATCGATCAGTCCCATATTCCATTCCCTTTCATTTAAAAGCCCATCAGGCTTCCTCCCATATGTACGGCAAAGGCCACGATCCAGGCGATTAAGCACTGAGCGATGACGATAATCAGCGCCCATTTTCCGCCCAGCTCCCGCTTGACTGCCGATACAGCCGCTACACAAGGCGTATAAAGTAGTGTGAACACCAGGAACACGATGGCTGTGAACGGTGTGAACAGTGTCTTCAGAAGGGCCGTACTGCCGCCCATCAGAACCGTCATGGTGCTGACCACGCTTTCCTTCGCTGTAAAGCCGGTGATCAGCGCCGTCGAAAGCCTCCAGTCGCCAAATCCCAGCGGCTCGAAAATCGGAGCGATCCAGCCGCCCACCAGAGCCAGCATGCTGTCTTTGGAATCAGCCACTACGTTGAGATGGATGTCAAAGGTCTGCAAAAACCAGATGATGATGGTCGCCACAAAGATGACCGTAAAAGCTCTGGTAATAAAATCTTTGGCCTTATCCCAGATCAGCCGGCCTACGCTCTTCATCCCCGGAAATCTGTAATTGGGCAGTTCCATGACAAAAGGCACCGGCTCACCCTTGAATTTCGTCTTATCCAGGAATACCGCATACAGGATTGCCACCACGATGCCGGTAAAATACATGATCGTCATGACCAGCGCCCCGTTCTTCGGGAAAAAGGCTGCCGTAAGCAACGCATAGATTGGCAGTTTTGCTGAACAGCTCATGAATGGTGTCAGCATGATGGTCATCTTGCGGTCCCGCTCCGAAGGCAGCGTCCTCGTGGCCATGATGGCAGGCACCGAACAGCCGAATCCGATGATCATCGGCACAAAACTCCTCCCCGAAAGGCCGATTTTGCGGAGCATTTTGTCCATGACAAAGGCCACCCTGGCCATATAGCCGCTGTCTTCCAGAAACGACAGGAAGAAAAACAAGGTCACGATGATGGGCAGGAAGCTGAGGACGCTGCCCACGCCGGCAAAGACGCCGTCGATAATCAGCGAATGGATGACCGGGTTGACGTTTACCGCAGTAAGTCCACTGTCACAGGCTGCCGTAAGCCAGCTGATGCCCTGCTCCATCAGATCTGACAAGAAGGAGCCGATAACGCCGAAGGTCAGCCAGAAAATCAGAGCCATAATCGCCGCGAAGCTGGGGATCGCCGTATATTTTCCAGTCAGAATCTGATCCATGGACTGGCTGCGGATATGCTCCTTGCTTTCTTTCGGGCGGACGACCGTAGCATTGCAGACCTTGTCGATAAAGGCAAATCTCATATTGGCAAGAGCCGCATTCCTGTCCATACCGCTCTCTTTTTCAAGCTGCAGAATAATGTGCTCCAGAAGTTCTCTCTCGTTTTGATCTAACTTGAGCTTTTCCAAAATGATATCGTCGCCTTCAATCAGTTTGCTGGCCGCAAATCTGGCCGGAATGCCGCTCTTCTGGGCATGGTCTTCAATCAGATGCATGATGGAATGCAGACAGCGATGCACTGCGCCGCCGTCCTCTCCCTCCGGTTCACAGAAATCCATGCGGCCTGGACACTCGTGGAACTGAGCCACGTGCATGGCGTGGTCGATCAGTTCTTCAATCCCCTCATTTCTGGAGGCGGAAATCGGAATGACTGGCACGCCCAGCGCTTCTTCCATTTCGTTAATTCTGACCGTACCGCCGTTTTCACGAACCTCGTCCATCATGTTAAGCGCCAGCACCATGGGAATATCCAATTCAATGAGCTGCAGTGTCAGATAGAGGTTTCTCTCGATGTTGGTCGCATCGACGATATTGATGATGCCTTTTGGCTTATCCTGCAGAAAGAACTCTCTCGTCACAATTTCTTCGTTGGTATAGGGAGACATGGAATAAATCCCTGGCAAGTCCGTTACCAAAGTGTTGCAGAACTTGCGGATCTGACCGTCTTTGCGGTCCACCGTCACGCCGGGAAAATTGCCTACGTGCTGGTTGGAACCAGTAAGCTGGTTAAACAAAGTGGTCTTGCCACAGTTTTGATTTCCCGCCAGACCAAAGGTCAGCAGCTGGTCGTCGGGGGCAGCGCTTCCTTTCTGTTTGACATGGTATTTGCCCATTTCTCCCAGACCAGGATGCTCTATCTTCTTTTCCTTCGATTCAGTCAGGTGTTCTTTTCCCTCTTCTAAAACTGGCTGAACTTCTATTTTTGCTGCGTCTTCCAATCTCAAGGTCAACTCATAACCCCGGATTCTATATTCAATCGGATCGCCCATAGGCGCCGCTTTCATAAACTTGATCGTTTTTCCAGGGATCAGTCCCATATCGAGGAAGTGCTGCCGCAGAGAACCACTCCCGCCGACAGAAACAATCCTGGCACTTTCTCCCCTCTTCAGCTCTGACAGTATCATTTTTTTCTCCTTTCCAGAGACTATTTCATCTAACTGGAAATATTATATACCAGCGAGGTGTTAGTGTCAACTAACTAACGGATTTCCAGGCAAAAAAAGGCGCATAGAAAAAGGCAGCAACTGTTATCAGCTGCTGCCTTTGATGGTGCTTATTACAAATACAAATTATTCAAATGGATGGTTAGATCTCGTACTGAAAACTATATTTAAAATAACAAACTACCTGTTTTGCGCAAATTAGCAAGCCTGTACGTTGACCGCTCTCAATTTGCTGCTGTTTCTTGGATCGCTTTCGATGTCGAAAGAAACCTTCTGTCCTTCGTCAAGACTTTTGAATCCGTCAGATACGATGGATGAGAAATGTACGAATACATCATCTCCGCCATTGTCATTCTTGATGAAACCAAATCCTTTATCAGAGTTAAACCATTTTACTGTACCGTTATTCATATCAGTACCTCCATTTTTATTATTTGTATCAACTTCATAAAAAAACTGACCCCCATGCAAATTAAGAAAAATAACTTGCACAACTAAGGTCAGGTTCAAATTCTCTATTGATTACTTTCTTATAATAGCACACCTCAAGCCAAATGTAAAGCATAATTTTAAAAATATTTAAAAATAATAATTAGGTATTCTTAGCAATATTAAAAATGCGGCATCCGTTATTACAGATGCCGCATAGATGGTGCTTATTACAAATACAAATTATTCAAATGGATGTTTAGAACCTCGTACTGAAAACCATATTTTTAATAACAAACTACCTTCTTTGCAGAAATTAGCAAGCCTGCACGTTAGCTGCTCTCAATTTGCTGCTGTTTCTTGGATCGCTTTCGATATCGAAAGTTACTTTCTGTCCTTCTTCTAAGCTCTTGAATCCTTCTGACTGGATTGCTGAGAAATGTACGAATACGTCATCTCCACCATTGTCATTTTTGATAAAGCCAAAGCCTTTTTCGGAATTAAACCATTTTACTGTACCTGTGTTCATATCAGTACCTCCATTTTAATATTTGTATCAATGCTTCAGAGATAAAAAAACTGACCTCAATGTAAATCCAGAAAAAACGACTTACATGTTAGGTCAGGTTCAGATTCTCGATTGATTACTTTATTATTCTAGCACATCTTTCGACAGATGTAAAGCAGTTTATTTTACCAAAAAATCATCGAAAGTTAGCTGCTGTGAGGTTTGATCGAATTCGCGCAGATAGCTCCATACCTGATCCATGTCAAAGAGAATGTCGTTTTCCCTGCAGGTATCCCGCACCAGCTTCATTAGCGGCTCGTGCTTGGGGCTTACAACCTCATAGGCGTTTTTGTAAACAGCCATGTATTTTTCCTTCATTCCAGGAAAAGATTGATCTAATTTCTGGTAAAAGTAGTCTCTGCTGCCGTCTCTCAAAGTGACACCGATGCCGTAGCAAAGAATCCCCTTTACTTTTGCTTCCACACAATATGAGAGCAGCCCTTTGAGGTTGTCCTCCGTATCGTTGATAAATGGCAGAAACGGACATAACCAGACCACTGTCGGGATTCCATTGTCACGAAAAACTTTCAACGCTTCAAACCGCTGCCGCGTGGTCGATACGCCCGGCTCCAGAACCTTGCACAATGCTTCGTCAAAGGTGGTCAGGGTCATCTGCACCACGCACTTTGAACGCTTGTTAATCTCTTTCAGAAGATCCAGATCCCGCAGAATGCGGTCAGATTTCGTCAGAATGCTGAGGCCGAACCCCATCTGCGCGATGACTTCAATACACCTTCGCGTCAAGCCCAGTTCCTGCTCCACATGAAGATAGGGATCGGTCATGGAACCGGTGCCGATCATGCACTTTTTCCGCTTGCGGCTCAAAGCGTCCGCAAGGAGTCCAGGTGCGTTTTCCTTTATTTCAATATCTTCAAAATCGTGATCCATTTGATAGCATCTGCTTCTGGAGTCGCAGTAAATACAACCATGGCTGCATCCTCGGTAGATGTTCATCCCATTTCCGGCCGATAAAATTCCTTTCGCCTTTACTCTGTGCATGAGACCTCCTTATTGCAGCTTCAGCAGGGGAATGACATCCTCTAAGCTGTCAGCCACCTTCCACGCCATTTTGCGGATTTCCGGCGCAGGCTGTACCAGATCCGGCACCATGATGACGCAAAGTCCAGCGCGGGACGCCGACTCCACCCCCGAAGGCGCATCTTCCAAAGCCAGCCCTTCGCAGGCCTTGATGCCGACGGCTTCACAAGCCTTTAAATAAATTTCCGGATCGGGTTTGCTCTTCGTCACCATATTCCCAAAGACAAAGCCATCAAAATATTCATAAATACCTGCCGTTGTCAGTTCATGGATCGCGTAATCGCTGGAAGATGATGTAGCTAGTCCGATGTGCAAACCTTTTTCCTTAGCAAGTTTCAACACTTCTTCGGCGCCAGCCTTCATAGGCAGTCCCTCTGTTTCTACAATTCTGGAAAAGATTTCTCTCGTTTTATCCACGAAGAGGTCATGAGGAAAATCCTGTCCGTAAACGCTTTTGAAGTAGACCTCGCGCCGCTGGCGATTAAAACCTACAGTGTGATAAATCTGATCTCCCATACCTCGATAGCCATATTCTTCCCCTATTTCAGTCCAGGCTCTCTGCACCACCCGCTCCGAGTCAAAGATCAGCCCGTCCATATCAAAGATGATTCCTTTTATCATGTATTCTCCCCTTCCTGCTCTTTATATAATTGGATCCCCTTTGCCAGTCTTGCAAGACCGTCTTCCAAGCGCTCACTCTGGCAAGCCACATTGAGGCGG
>URXI01000247.1 GCA_900551775.1 uncultured Eubacterium sp.
TCCAGTACAGAAGTCCCTTCTGCCCTCCCAGCCAGTCACGGAGCGCCTCTCTGTCCTTGGTCTTGTCCAGGGACAGCATTCGGCTTGGATGCCGTTCCTTTGGCAAGTCGGAAAGCACTTCATAACCCACGTTCTGGGTAGGGCTTCCCGCCATGATGATGCCCGTCTCCCGCTCCAGCGCTGCAAGTTCGTCGTAGAGCTTGTCATATTCAAAGTTAGACATGATCTCTTCTGCGTCGTGGTAATAGGCCTTGGCCGCCCGATTCAGAAGTTCTATTTTTTCCTTCATCAAAGACCGCTTGTCTTCCATATTAAAATTACCTTCCAAATTTATATTTTCAGTATTATTGTCGCCATACTGCCCGCGCCTTATGCCTCTAAATCTTTTTTAGCGGCGCAATGCCTTTCGCCATCTTCTTCTGACCTGCCGCATCAAAGATGACGGTCAAAGTCTTGCCGTCCTGGTCGATGATCAGTCCCTCGCCGAATTTTTCGTGGCGCACTTTGTCACCCACAGCAAATTCCTCACCGCTGGCAGACGCGTTGGCCTTTGTCGCCGCCTTAGCATATCGCAGAGAATCGTAAGGCTTCGGACTCTCTTTTGCAGCAAATCCATCGAAAGAGCCTGTGGAGACGCCCAGGCCGGAATCTCTGGTCTTTCTCACATAAACTGCATCGCCATCCAACAGGCGCTTATCCACTTCTCGCAAAAACTGAGATTCCCTGGTATACTCCGTGCGCCCATACAGGGTACGCATGGCTGCGCTGCAGAGGATCAGCTGCTCCTTGGCGCGGGTCATGCCCACATAACACAGCCTGCGCTCCTCCTCCATCTTGTCACTGCTGTCAAAGGCCTTGTGCCCCGGAAAGAGGCCATCCTCTAAACCTGGCAGGAACACCACCGGAAACTCCAGTCCTTTAGCGCTGTGCATGGTCATCAGAACCACTGCATCCTGGCTGGCATCGTGATTATCGACTTCGGCCATCAGCGTGATCTTCTCCATGAACTCTTCGATATTAGGAGTTTCGGTCTGTTCTTCGTAATCGTAAATAACCGATTTGAATTCCATCAAGTTCTCGATGCGGCCTTCTGCTTCTACTGTATTAGCATCTTCCAGCGCCTTCATGTAACCGGTTTTTACCAGCAAATGATCGTAAATATCCGAAACTCTCAAATTGTCTCTCTCATCGCGGCAGAGGTTGATACACTCCACCATGTTTTTGACGCCGCTGTAGGCTTTGCCCGGCAAAGTCTCCAAGACCTCTTCATCAGAAAGCGCCTGCAGCAGGCTTTCCCCGCGTACATTAGCAAAGCCTTGAATCTTCTCCACGGACTTATCGCCCATGCCCCGCTTCGGCTCATTGATCACCCTGCGCAGGGATAAATCGTCGTAAGGATTGACCACCAGCCTCATGTAAGCCATCATGTCCTTGATTTCTTTTCTGTCATAGTAACGGAGGCCCGAGAGAACTCGATAAGGGATGTCCCTGCGGGTCAGCGCCTCTTCAAAGTGCCTGGACTGGGCATTGGTTCTGTAGAGAATGGCAAAGTCGCTGTATTTCTTGTCGCGTCCCTTCAGCAGGTCGATTTCCTGCGCCACATATCTGGCCTCGTCCTTCTCTGTATCGGCTCTGTAATACTTGATTTTGTCTCCGTCTTCTTTGTCCGTCCACAGCTTCTTGCCTTTTCTGCCGCGGTTGTTCTCGATGACGGAGTGAGCCGCCGCCAAAATATTGCCGACAGATCGGTAGTTCTGTTCCAGCTTGATGACCTTGGCCTCCGGGAAGTCCTTTTCGAAATCCAGGATATTCCTGATATCTGCGCCCCTCCACTGATAGATGCACTGATCATCGTCACCCACAACACACAGGTTATGGTGCCCTTCCGCCAGCATCTTGATCAACTTATATTGGATGTGGTTGGTGTCCTGATATTCGTCCACCATGATGTATTGGAATTTTCTCTGATATCTAAGTAAAATCGCTTCGTCCTGCTCAAAGAGCCTGACCGTGTTCAGCAGCAGGTCGTCAAAGTCCATAGCGTTGTTCTTCTTCAGTTCGTCTTCGTAAGCTTTGAAGACGCTGTAGATCACCTTGGTCTTATAATTATCCTCTACCGCATCGCGATATTCGTCAGCCGACACCGCTTTTTCCTTGTAATCGCTGATAATGCTGAGAAGGTAAGGCGCGCTGAACTCCTTGTCATTGATTCCTTTCTCCTTGAGGATGTTCTTGACGATGGTCTTCTGGTCCGTCCCATCGTAGATGACAAAGTTGTGATCATAGCCGATGACCTCGCAATTGTAGCGAAGCATACGAAGGCACATGGCGTGGAACGTCATGATCCACATGTCGTCACATCTGCCTACCAATTCTTCCACTCTGCTTCTCATCTCTCCAGCCGCCTTGTTGGTAAAAGTCACCGCCAAAATATGATAGGAAGGGATTCCCTGTTCTATCATATATGCAATGCGTTCCGTCATGGTGCTGGTTTTGCCAGATCCCGCCCCAGCCAGGATCAGAAGCGGTCCTTCTATTTGCATTGCGGCTTTTCTCTGTTTCTCATTCAATCTATCTAAACTCATCGATATTCATTTCTCCTTCGTCTTTTTCCGCCTACTATTTTATCATAAAATGCGATGGGGTGCTATGACATTCTGCCTTTTGAAAGGAAACCGGCAAATCTGCCATAAAAACCTTTAAGTTACGAATTTCCAGCACTTTTGGATGATAGCAAGATGCCGTTTTAAGACAAAAAGAGCCGCCATTCTAGCGAAGGAAGCTCTTTTGCGCTTGTCAATATATTACTTTTTTGCATTTCCCAAGAAACGCAGCAGATACAGGAACAGGTTGATGAAGTCCAGATATAGCTGCAGGGCGGAGAAGATGGATGCCCGTGCCAGCATCGCCTGGTCACCCTGATAGCAGTTGTAATAGGTGCGAATCTTCTGGGTGTCATAGGCCGTGAAACCTAAGAATACGGCAATACCGACCAGACACACGATCCTTTCAAAATCCCCCAAATCCAGGAATAAGGACAGCAGCCCGCAAACGATCAGGAAAAGCAGACCGCTTACCAATATAGGACGCATACGGGAGAGGTCCTTCTTGGTCACATGTCCGTACACCGCCATGATGCCGAAGTACACCGCCGTCATCGCAAAGATCAGAATCAGGCTCCACATCTCATACATCAGAAAATAGGCTGAGAACACCACACCGTTCAGCACCGCATAAACAAAGAAAAGCGCCCGTGCCGTCCCCACCTGAAGCTTCTCTATCCGGGCTGAAAGAATCAAAACGACTGCAAGTTCCGCTGCCAGCAGAACAATGGGCACATAAGGAATCGCAAAGATAAAGAAGATGGCCCCTGTATAATAGCCGAAGAATGCCACGGCAAAGGTGGTCAGAAGTCCCAGAAACATCCACTGAAAGGTCTTGGCGGTATAGGCGCCCACACTGTCTCCCATATTTTCTTCATATCGCTTGTCATAATCAAATTCATTTTCACGCATAGTTATGATACCTCCGTTTTGGTCAGTATATCATATTTTGTCCACACTGTCCATTGCAAGCTGGCTGCAGATCGTATCAAGTTGCTATGCCCCTATTTGTTGATAAAGTTCCGCTGAAGTTTTCCCTAATCATACCGTACGTTTAACCTCTTTCCCTAAGTAAGTGTAATGAAAGTACTGCAGATTAACAGAATGAGAATGACAAACTACAAGAACAAATTCAGAGAACAATGAAAAGCCGTGAAGTGCCCTTTACTCTTAAATCTTTCTAGCAAGAGGCGGAGGGAAACTGATTTTTACCGTTTCCCCCCCGCCAATAGCATGTCGAAGTTTTATCTATACTGCGGCATTTTGCTCATCCTCTGCCAGCATTCTATCCATCTCGTCCACAATACTTTCTTTCCCGAGAGCTTTCCACAGAATACCGCCTGCAATGCCGCCTACAATGGCTGGAACAAGCCACGGAAATCCGGACTCAGCCAGAGGGATTGCCGCAACGAGGTTATCAATGGCGCTGATGCGCAAAGAGATCAGGCCATTTGTAACAGCTACGGAATACGCACGATAGAGTCCAAAAACCAAAGCCATCAGAATGGACCCCTTCCATACTCCGTCATTTGGAATTAATTTCTTACAAACACCGAGAACGGTCAGCGTCATATACATTGGGAATAAGAAGTTAAACAGCGGCCCTGAAAGCCTGATGATAAAACTTACTCCAGTCGATGCAACCAGCATAATCGCAATAGAAAGGGCCAGGGCAGCGATTCGATATGGAATCTTATCTTTTGACAGCATGTTAATCCAATCTGCTGCTGTAGCAATCATGCCTGCGGCGGTTGTAAAGCAAGCAAAAATGATTGCCAGAGAAAGAACCACAATGCCTCCATATCCAGCCAGTCTTCTGACTAATCCGACAAGCAGAACGGTATTTTCCGTGTCAGGGGCAAAGTATTTTGTGCCTGTAGCGCCGAGATAACAGAGGCCGGCATAGATGACGAACAGGAGGACAAAAGCGACCGCGATTACCCGAAATAGAATCTTTTTCTGCTCTCTGCCCGGTTTATAGCCTTTTGCATTCAGGGTGGTAATAAAGATGCCTGCGCAGACAATACCCGTTCCAACATCTCCTGTATTAATTGCAGTCAAAAACGCGTTGGTAAAAGGGCTGTCTGTCACGCCACCCGAAGGCCTTCCCAGGGGGTTGATGATTGTCAGAACCACAATAATCAGCAAGCAGATTAAAAGGGCCGGCGTGATAAATTTACCGATATTGTCCATGACGCTGGATTTACTGCTGGCAATCAAAAACGCGATGCCGAAGAAAATCAGAAGAAAAATCCACTTTGAAATAGGAGGTAATTCCGGCAGAATACCCATAAGTCCGATTTCGTATGCTACACCGCCGCACCTTGGAATAGTTCCAAAGGTTACGGCCATAACGCCCACTACCATGCAGAGTACGTGAAGCTTAGCATGTACGTGAGACGTAATGTCCTGAATCTTTGTGCCGGTGTTGCCCACTGCCGCTACAGCCAGCATCGGAAATAAAATGCCGGAAAGGGCAAGCCCTATAGCCGCAGGGATTACTTTTGCACCGGACACGAGACCGATCTGCGGCGGGAACACCAGATTTCCAGCGCCAAAAAATACGGCGAACATGGCGAAGCCAACTACCAGACTGTCTTTTAAAACTTTCTTATCGTTCATCGTTATCATTCCTTTCTTGATTTATATGACTCTCAAATAAGTGCGTTTCTCAATAAAAACGCAAAAGTTATGCCAAAGCTAAAAGTGTCGGCGCAAAAACACTTTCAGGATATTTTTCATATATTTTCAAAAATTCAAATATTAAAATTTTTATAATATAAAATTAATTTTATATTATAAAGAAATTCTCGAGATGCAAAAAGCCGTCCTAATGGATTCAAACCATCAGGACGGCATCTCGTCGTATATTCGTTTAAAAAGTGCTTGTCATCCACTCTGCGCTGGATGCACAGGTGCGACTCTCTATGGTCATGGTTACATCTGGTCTGCAATAGGTTTTGATGCTTGAGAGAACGGCCCGCATATCCATCGTCCCAACGTCCAGTGGACCATGAAGATCCTCTTTGCCATTGTTGTTGTGAAGGTGCAGATGGCCGATCATCGGCCCCAGAATGCGAATCCAGTCGTGGATATCGAAGTCCTCGCACGTAACCGCATTGGCATGTCCCACATCCAGACAGAGCTGAATCCGGGGATCGTCTAAGTCTTCGATGATTTCTTTTATCATCAGCGGCTCCTCCTCAAACACGTTCTCTATATAAATGATAAAATCCGCAGGCTTGTCTTTCATAAATTCTTTCCAGAAGTAATGGGATTTTTCCTTGTGCCATTCCTTGAAGTATAGCAAAGGCATGTGTCCCGAGTGAACGACCATTTTCTTAATTCCCAGTTTCTCAGCCACAGCGTGGGCTTCGTTCAGCCTGGTCAGCCCCAGCTCCACAGCTCTGTGGTCAATGGAGGCGGGAATGATCTCGGTAAAAGGTCCGTGGATGATAGCCTTGTCAGCTCCAGAGGCTGTAATCTCTCGCTTCATCTCTTCCATGGTGCCTCTGACTTTCTCTGGGTCCAGGTTTTCTGAAATACATAGATCGTTGAGCTCAATATTAAAGCCATTCTCACGAATCACATCTATCGCATTCTCTGAAAAGGTGGCCACATATATCTGATCTTTCATATGCTTCCTTTCTGTGCCGCGGAAGAAATTATTTCCCTTTGACAAAAAATGATTTGAGGCAGGGTGACGAATCCTGCCTCAATTATGAAAAAAGAATGAAAAGCTCGGTTATCCGTCCACCTATAAAAAACGTAGAAATGGCGGAATCAAAGATTCCTATTTCCACATGTCGCCTGCAAGGGACGACTCTTCGCAAGGTACGTTCTTTGAAACATACGGAAATCCGTCCTTCGGACGAT
>URXI01000248.1 GCA_900551775.1 uncultured Eubacterium sp.
AGACTGTATTGTGGTGGAGCCGGTGGCGGCCAACATGGGCGTGGTTCCGGCAGCAGCAGGGTTTCTGGCAGGCCTGCGGAAGCTGTGCGACCAGTACGGTGCCCTTCTGATCTTTGACGAGGTCATCACTGGATTCAGACTGGCCTTTGGCGGTGCTGCAGAATACTTCGGTGTAAAACCTGATCTGGTGACTTACGGTAAGATCATCGGCGGCGGCATGCCGGTAGGTGCCTATGGCGGCAGCAGGGAAATCATGGAAAACGTATCACCTGTGGGCAGCGTATACCAGGCAGGGACATTGTCGGGCAACCCGATCGCCATGACGGCGGGCATCGAAACCTTGAAGCAATTGCTGGCTGAGCCGGAGATTTACACGCGCATCAACGAGATGGGGGCGTATCTTGCAGAAGGACTCAGACAGGTCAGCGGCTTTACGGTGAACAACATCGGTTCACTTGCCTGTATGTTCTATACAAAGGAAGCCGTTACCGATTATGACAGCGCCTGCAAATCCGATACAGCAGGCTTCAGCCACGTGTTCAGAGAGCTGCTGGCGTCCGGCATCTATGTGGCGCCATCTCAGTACGAGGCCATGTTCCTGAACAGTAAGTTTACGAAGGAAGATCTGGACTTCACCATCGAAACCTATGGGAGGATTTTGGCACAGTAGAAGAAGTTATAGTAGTAATGACCGATTCTCAATTAGCCCGAACTCGGACTAATTGAGAATCGGACTAAATATATATATGAACAAGGGAGACGAGTATGAAAGGCGTACTAATTTTAGCACACGGCAGCAGAGTCGAGGCGACAAAGAAGACCATCAACGAAGTGGTAGATATGGTAAGAGAAAAGATTACGGACATGCCTATCCAGATTGCGTATATGGAGTTCTGCGAGGAGAATATCGAACACGGTATTCAATCACTGGTAGAAAAAGGTGTTACGGAGATCAAAGCGGTGCCATATTTCCTTTTCGAAGGGATTCACATCAAAGAAGACATTCCCAATGAGATTGGAGAAATTTTGAAAAATTATCCCAATGTGAAATTAGAAATGGGACACACCCTGGGAGTGGACGAGCGCCTTGCAGATATTTTAGTCGACAGAATCAGAGGATAAGACATGAAAGTAATTGTGGCGGGAGCAGGACCGGGGTCTCTTTCTGATTATACGGGACGGGTGATTGAAGCAGTCAGAAAGGCAGATCTGGTTCTGACTGCGGACAGGCTGGCAGAGCCTTTGAGACAACTGAATAAAGACGTGAGAGTTTTAGGCATCATGGACACGGTGCGCTTTATCGGTGAACACAGGGATGAGGACATCGCGGTCTGCGTCTTAGCATCGGGAGACACGGGGTTTTACAGTATAGCCTCCACCATCGCAAGGTGGATTGATCCGGCTGTGGAATTGGAGTTTATCAGCGGCATCGGCAGCCTGTCCTATTTTGCCGCCAAGCTCAAAATGGGCTATGAGAACATGAAACTCTGCAGCCTCCACGGGAAAGAGAAGTCCATCATTCCCTATGTCTGCTATCACGAGAAGGTTTTCACCCTGACCGGCGGCAGTGTCCGCGCCCACGACATCGTCCAGAGTCTGATTGACGCCGGGCTTTCCAATGTCACCCTCTACATTGGCGAGAAGTTGTCAATGGAGGGAGAGCGAATCATCAGCGGCACAGATCTCACCTTTGACGATCTGACCGTTATGATTATCGAGAACAAGAATTATGTAAACCGATACAGAACTTTGAAAGATAGCGACTTTGTGCGGGGAAAGAGCCCGATGACCAAAGAAGCCGTTCGCAATCTGTCACTTGCAGCCCTTGCCATCGAGCCGACGGACGTGGTCTACGACATCGGGGCAGGAACCGGCTCCGTCACCTGCGCCATGGCGCTGAAAGCTTCGGAATCCACGGTCTATGCGCTGGAAAAAGGGGCAGGCGCCGTAGCGCTGGTCAAAGAAAACATGGAAAAGACGGGTGCGAGAAATATCTGCATCAGACAGGCGATGGCGCCAGACGGACTTGCAGAGTTTCCTCCTGCGGACAAGGTGTTCATCGGTGGCAGCACTGGAAATCTGCGGGAAATCATGGAGGAAATCCTGAGGAAGAACGAAAAGGCAGTATTCGTGGTTACGGCAGTGACCCTGGAGACCATTTCACAGGCCGTCGAGGTGTGTAAAGCACTGGAATTGGAGACGGAAATCACCTGCGCCAATATCTCTTTGGCGCAGAAGCTGGGTAGATATCATCTGATGAAGGCCGAAAATCCGGTCTATATCATAAAAGGAGCAAAGACATTTGAAGACGAAGATTAACAGGGTCATGGTAGTGGGCACGGGAAGCGGCTGCGGCAAGACCACCGTGGTCTTGGGATTGCTAAAAGCCTTGACGGATCGAAAACTAAATATCGCCAGCTTTAAGTGCGGCCCCGATTATATCGATCCCATGTTTCACAGCCGGATCATCGGCACAAAATCGAGAAACCTGGATCTTTATCTCTGCGGGGAAAATCCGGTGAAGTATCTTTTGGCAAAGAATTCTTCTGATAAGGATTATGCTGTCATCGAAGGAGTCATGGGCATGTATGATGGTCTGGGCTTTGAGAGCGACCAGTTTTCTGCCAATCACATTTCCAGGCTCACCAAGACGCCAGAACTTCTGGTAGTCAATGTGCGGGGAAAGAGCATCTCGCTTTTGGCGGAGATTTCCGGCTATCTGCAATTTGCAGTGAACCAGGTTCAAGGCGTGATTTTGAACAACTGTTCCAGGGGCATGTACCCTGTTTACCGCAAAATGATCGAGGAAAAGCTGAGACTCAAGGTATACGGCTATCTGCCGCAGCTTGTAGAAGCAGAAATCGGCAGCCGTCATCTGGGCCTGGTGACGGCAGAAGAGATCCAGGATTTGAAATACAAGATCGAAGTCATGGGAAGAGCGGCAGCGGAATCTCTCGATATCGACGGTATACTGGCCCTGGCAGAAGCAGCGCCAGATCTTTCTTATGAGGAGATTACAGTGAAAGCAGTTTGTGAGGAACCGGTAAGAATCGGCGTCGCCAGAGACAAAGCCTTCTGTTTCTATTATGAAGACAACCTTCAGCTTCTTGAGGAGCTGGGCGCGGAGCTGGTATACTTTTCGCCGATGGAGGACAGGGCGCTGCCGGAGGGCATCAGCGGACTGATCTTAGGCGGCGGCTACCCGGAGGAACACCTGCAGACGCTTTCTGCGAACTGGTCCATGCTGACAGCCATCAGAGAAGCCGCGGCCAGCGGTATGCCGGTCTATGCCGAGTGCGGCGGATTTATGTACCTGGGAAGAACGATTACAAAGGATGGCGTGACTTATGAAACCGTGGGCGCGCTAGACGGGAATTCTCACATGACAGAGGGCCTGGTCCGCTTCGGTTACAAGACTCTGACAGCAAATCAGGACAATCTGATGTGTCAGGCAGGAGAACAGATCAAATGCCATGAGTTCCACTACAGCGACACAGACCGCTGCGGAGACAGTTTCACCGCGTCCAAAGCCAGCGGCAAGACCTGGCAGGCGGTAGAAGCAGGCGAAACGATCTTTGCAGGATATCCCCATCTTCACCTATGGAGCAACATCCGCTTTGCGGAGAATTTTGTGAGAAAATGCAGTGAGTTTGGAGGAAAGCAATGGAAATAGTCATCGTTGTAGCCGCAGGGTTCCTTTTGGATTTGCTATTTGGGGATCCATACTGGCTGCCTCACCCCATCAGGTTGATCGGACTTTTGATCAGCGGGGCAGAAAAGGCTCTGCGCAGGATTTTTCCTGCGAGTCCTAAGGGGGAGTTCATTGCCGGAATTTTTCTCCATATCATCGTGGTGGGCGCCTCTTTTGCAGCGCCTTTTTTCCTGCTGAAAGGGCTGGAGTGGATTCACCCCTGGCTGAAATACGCCGTGGAGACTCTGTTTTGCTATCAGATTTTTGCAGGCAAGTCCCTCAAGCAGGAGAGCATGCGGGTATACAAGTACGTCAAAGCAGAGGACCTGCCAAATTCCCGCAAATATCTGTCCTGGATCGTGGGCAGAGACACGGAGAATTTGGATTTTAAACAGATCACAAAGGCCGTGGTGGAGACCATCGCAGAAAACGCATCAGACGGCGTCATAGCGCCTATGCTTTTCATGGTCATCGGCGGCGCGCCTTTAGGGTTCCTATATAAAGGGGTCAATACCCTGGACTCCATGGTGGGATATAAAAACGAGAAGTATATCAACTTCGGAAAATTTTCTGCCATCGCAGACGATGTATATAACTTCATTCCTGCCAGAATTACAGGACTTGCTATGATTGCAGGCGCGCATCTTGTCGGCTTTGACGGAAAAAACGCCTGGAAGATCTTTTGGCGCGACAGACATAACCACGCCAGCCCCAACAGCGCCAACCCGGAGTCCGCCTGCAGCGGCGCGCTGAACATTCAGCTTGCGGGAGACGCGTACTACTTCGGAAAGCTCCATAAGAAAAAGACCATCGGAGACGACAACAGGCCGATAGAGGCAGAAGATATCCCGAAGGCGGCAAAGCTGATGTATGCGGCTTCGCTCCTGTGTCTCGTCATCTTTGAAGGAATCAGACTCATTTTGGTGGTAAATATATGAAAAAAGAAATACACGGCGGAAACATCTATAAGTTCGATCACAAGGTCTACGACTTTTCCGCGAATCTGAACCCTCTGGGCATGCCGGAGGAAGTGAAGCAGGCGATCATCAGCAATATTGACAGGTACGAAAGCTACCCTGATCCCTTCAACAGGGAACTGACAGCGGCCATCAGCCGCTTTCATCAAGTAAGCAGGGAGCGCATCTGCTGTGGCAACGGCGCAGCGGATATCATCTTTCGGAGCACTCTGGCTCTGCGCCCAAGGAAGGCTTTGATCGTGTCGCCTACTTTTTCTGAATATGAGGAAGCCCTGACAGCGGCAGCCTGCAAGCAGATAGACCACTATCTGCTGAAAGAAGAACAGGGATTCCGAGTGCAGGAAGACCTCTTTTCCATGCTTGAAAAAGGCTATGACATGGTGTTCATCTGCAATCCCAACAATCCGACGGGAATTCCCGTTGCCAGGGATATGATGCTCAGGCTGGCAGAGCAGTGCGCCGTCGAAGGGTCTTATCTGATGATCGACGAGTGCTTTTCGGAGTTTCTCGACGATGAGGAACAATATTCTGTCATGGACAGTATCGAAGATCTCACCAAGGTCATCATCCTGAAGGCTTTCACCAAGATTTACGCCATGGCGGGCCTGCGTCTGGGATACTGTATCTGTGGCGACATAGAAACTGCGGACTTGATCAACGGCTGCCTGCAGCCCTGGTCCGTATCCACGCCGGCATCAAAGGCTGGAGCAGCGGCTATGGCGCTTTCCGGCTTTGTGGAAAAGACCAAGGCATATGTCAGAGAAAACAGGGAATATCTTCTGCGTGGCCTTGCAGATCTGGGGTATCAAACCTATGAGCCGAAAGCGAATTACATTTTTTTCCGAAGCGATGAGGATTTGGTCAAACCGCTGGAAAAATTTGACATCATAATCAGAAGCTGCGCCAACTATAGGACGCTGAACGAACATTATTATCGAATTGCGGTGAGAACCAGAGAAGAAAATGCATATTTTCTTGCCAGTCTCGCGCAAATAACGAAAAGAAACGAGGAAAAAACCAATGGCTAAGACAATTATGGTACTGGGAACCTGCTCCAATGCGGGAAAGAGTCTGCTGGCTGCCGGAATCTGCAGAATCCTCAAACAGGACGGCTACAAAGTGGCTCCCTTCAAAGCGCAGAACATGGCGCTGAACTCCTTCATCACCAAGGACGGTCTGGAGATGGGAAGGGCGCAGGTCATGCAGGCGGAGGCCTGCCAGATCGAACCGGACGTGCGGATGAATCCCATTCTGCTGAAACCGACCAGCGACCAGGGCTCTCAGGTCATCATCAATGGGGAGGTCCACGGCAACTATTCCGCCAAGGATTTTTATGCGAAGAAGGAAGACTTCCGCGCAGCTGTAAAAGAGGCCTTTGACAGTCTGGCGTCGGAATACGACGTCATCGTGCTGGAAGGTGCGGGCAGCCCTGCGGAAATCAACCTCAAAGAAGGGGATCTGGTTAACATGGGCATGGCGAAAATGGCAGACGCCCCGGTGCTTCTCGTGGGAGACATCGACCGGGGCGGCGTGTTCGCATCACTTGCAGGCACCATGCTGCTCTTTGACGAAGAAGAAAGGGCACGAGTCAAAGGCGTGGTCATCAACAAATTCAGAGGCGACGTGACCATTCTGGAGCCGGGTCTTCGGATGCTGGAAGACATCATCAAGGTGCCAGTGGCGGGGGTTGTTCCCTACATGCAGCTTGATGTGGACGATGAGGACAGTCTGACGGATCGTTTTGCAAACCGCAAAGGTGACGCCCTCATCGACATC
>URXI01000249.1 GCA_900551775.1 uncultured Eubacterium sp.
AAATGGCAAAACGTCTGGGAGTAACCACTCCGGCGGTGAATAAGTGGGAAAATGGAGTTTCCCATAGTTAAAGATACCGCATCAGACATAACAACGCCACGCTTATATAATATTAAAAGCACGCCCAAATTACTGATTAGTAAAATTGGGGCGTGCTTTCATATTTAACGAGGTGTAACCTTTACCAATGTTGACAAATGATCCTTGTTTTCCTGACGGGTTCTTTTTTTATAGCCCAATTTATCGCATATATATTCGATTTTTTGAGCAAAAATGTCTACGCTCAATTTTGACATATAAAGATTACCGTCATCATCTCTAGAACTTGAATGCCATTGCTGTTCATCGTCTAAAGGATGTTCGGGGCGAAAATCGTAAATGTTAAATATTTTATGCTCAACTTGAGTTATCCATGCTGCGCCAACTTCCATCAATGCACCCCATGAACTTTTCGTATTATGACTTGTAACGAAAATAACATAAATCTTTTGCGTAGAATAACTATCAACAAAGAAATCTCGCAAATAGTCGTATATCCCACTTTTTCCTACGTCGCCTTCTGGGATGCGTGATACTTCATCATCACAGTTTGTATAAATTATATCTTCGGGCGGTACGTTGTTAAATACCAACATATTGTAAATAATATCCGCCAAATCCTTGTCTCGATATGTCTGACTAATTAGCAATTTCTTCTTTTGAGAATCAATAATGCTTTTAATCCCCATATCCGGACTGTTGGTGTTTATTTCATCAGAAAGTATTGCCTCTACTTCATCAGCTTGCTCTGTACTAATACCTAAACGAGAAGAAATTTTTTGAGCTGCTTTCTTAGCGGTGTTTTTTCTGAAAGTATCTACCGACTTTTTAAATGAAGCTTCGTTTTGACGTTGCTGTTCTAGCTTTTTTTCTTCTTTTTTCTTTTTGCCCAAAGACACAAACAAATCTCGCATTTTCAAGATATCAGGCAATAAAGTTTTTCTAACATAATCTAGTACCGCCTGATAGCGAGGATCATCCGTTTTATATCCTTGACGATTGCTTAGAGCCATATCGGGTAACTCCGTCAGTTCAAAAATATCAACATGAAGTTGACCTACGACATAGACTTCATTCAATTTATTTTGTCCAACAACAGGAAGTATATTAAATTCGCCCATTTTTTGGTTGGCATACAGAGAAATAAAATTATCAGGAAAATCCGTTAACTCTACTTTTCTGCCGCGAGTTGATGTATAAGTTCCTATCCATCCTTTGATTTCTACGTTATATGTATGTTCAACACCAGATTTGTCATCCATACTAATGGGCATTGTTGCTAAAGGTTTATTTTTGCGGAGTTCTGCTATTTCATTTCCATATGGCGTCTGGAAAAAATCATTAAGATATGTAAATTCATCCCCTAAAGTAATTAGAGTAGAGAGTTCTGAAATCATTTCCTTATCAAAGTTCTCAATGGTTTCCGCTTCCGTTCCCCGAATTAGGTGAATTTTAAACTTCTCATTTACTAACGGGAATATCTTAAGTAAATTGCGTTTAATTGCCTTTAATGTACTATGAAGTTTGTACTGCGGATTCTGCATAACGACAGAAGTACCGTTGCCAGATACTCTTTCGAAAGAAATTTGCTCGTCAGTGAGCGGCACAAGTAAATTATTGTCGTTTATATGGCGAGATAATACAAACCCTGATTTTTCTCCATTTGAAATCGTCTTTATAAGAACGTTCTCAGAAACCGATAGGGCAGCTAGTTTTCCTACGCCTTTACGCCCCATTTTCTTCCGTTTCATAGGGGTTAGAGATTCGGCATCGGTATTTCTAGAAACCGCGGCAACATTAAGGTATTTCTGGATATCGCCGTCAGCATATGACATTCCTTTGCCGTCATCTTCAACGGTAATATCATCCTTGTTAGCAATGATATATACATTGTGGGCATCTGCATCGTAAGCATTAGCAATTAATTCAGCTAGCACATAATAAATGTTTGTATACAGGCTTGGACCTAATAATTCCAAAATACGGGGATCAATATTAAGTTTGTATTCTTTCTCTTTCATTTGCAATCGTCGCTTTCTTTTGTCTCTTTTTAGGTAAACTTCTAATTATACTTTCTCCAATCACTTCGCCCAAACGAGGCGGAACAGCATTTCCTATATGGCGTGCTATTTTCCTTATCGGAACTTCAACATTGCTAGGCGAAAATTGATAATCAGGAGGAAAAGACTGTAAAATAGCGCCTTCCCGTAAAGTAATCGCCCTGTCCTGTTCTGGATGTCCAAAACGTCCGGTTCCATAACCGATAAATTGTGTGGTGATAGTAGGAGACAAATCATCCCACTTCATTCTACCATATACTGATGCATAAGTTTTTCCGCCTTCTTTTTTATGGCAGTTTAATACTAAACGTTCAGGCCAATCACGCCATGTACCGCCGGGAACGGAATGTTGTATTCGTTCCAAATTGATAGGAGAGAGTGCTGGCGAAATATGAAGCCTATCGTTTTCATTTGCCTCTCCAGCGGAAATTCTCGGTAAGCTACCAATAGCGTCTCTAACTGTCAGATGTTTTTGATGTGTTGCATCAATAAGTTTTATTTCTTTGCGACGCGACGCAAGCAAAATCAACCTTTTTCTCCGTTGCGGTACGCCATAATTTGCGACATTTACAACTTGATAATTTACAATATAATTCAAGCCTTCTAACGTGGAAACAAAATCTTTAAAAACTTTTTCTTTTTCTAATTCTGGCACATTCTCCATTGATACTATGTGGGGACGAGTTTCTTCCACCAACCGCCCAAATTGGTATAGTAATTTCCAGTCTTTATGTTTAGAACGGTTTTGCTTATCTTTTTGATGGCTTGAAAAAGGTTGACATGGCGCACATCCGACGAGTATTTTAACGTCAGCGCCTCGCAAAAGGGCGCGTATTTCTTTTCCTGTGACATCTTCAACGCTTTTATGAATAAATGTGCAGTTGTTGTTGTGAGTATAAGCGTATTCGCAAGAATCATCAATATCAATTCCTGCTACAACTGGAATTCCCGCTTTTTGCAAACCATAGGTAAGCCCGCCTACGCCGCAAAATAAATCAACAGCTTTAATTGTCATCGTTGTGTCCT
Source organism: uncultured Eubacterium sp. (assembly GCA_900551775.1). Taxonomy (GTDB): domain Bacteria; phylum Bacillota; class Clostridia; order Peptostreptococcales; family Anaerovoracaceae; genus Senimuribacter. The sequence continues at coordinate 3,126 of URXI01000249.1, forward strand.
TTCAGAAGAACGACTCAATATTGACTGAATTTTTTCGACTAATATAGTTTCGTTTCTCTTTTTTAATTCGCATTCCCAAATACGCAGAACTTTCCATCCGCGTGCCTCAAACATGGCAGTCACATCTTTATCGTGCTTCATATTACGTTCGCATTTCTTTTGCCAGTATTCCTTATTTTCTGCCGGGCGTGTATTTCGGCAATCATGACCATGCCAAAAGCAACCGTCTACGAATACTGCAACTTTTTCTTTTAGAAACACAAAATCGGGATGTCCTTTGACCGGATAATTGCGCTTCCATCCAGTAATACCATTCTGTTTAAATATGTCTATCAATCGCAGTTCTGTTGATTTGTTCTTTTTTGATTTAACTTTTCGCATGATTTCAGAGCGTTTTTCATTATTAAAAATATCCGCCATGATAAATCATCTCGCCTCAAACTCAATGCGAAGGCTCGGATCAGTTTCAGCCTCAAGAACAATTTCGTTATAACGACCAATAATATCTGAAAGCGTAGAATTTCTCTTGCTTTCATCAAAAAGGCTATGTTCATATACATTGGACGAAAGGAATTGCTGAATATCCCAAACCTCAACGCGCCCGGCAAGGCCCGCATCTTCCGCAAGATTTAATGCTGTATGTACACGCTCAAAAATTGTAATGATGACAGGATGGCATCCGCCGCGCAAGTTCGCCTTGCATTTTTCAATCAGCAAAGCGCCGGGCATTGTTGTACAATGGATAATCGTGTTGTTTATAACAAAATCGCCGCTTCGTTCAGTTGGCGCGTCCGCAACAGAAGCGCCATGAATCTCAAATGCATTTTCAGGCATAATAAGACATAATTTCGCGGCTACTAAGTGCTGCAAAACCGTTCCCAAATACTGCGTTCCCGGATTTTGTTTCTGACGTTTCTTAGCCTGTTCAAATAGTTCGTCTAAGTTTGCTCCAATAGTTTTGGAAGTATCGGCGGTGAGGGTAAAGGGCTGATTTCTGAAATATTCTCTAACTTGTTCCGCCCAAAATTCTTCCACGATTGAAAAATCAACAGTTTCTTCTTCGTTCCATGCGTTGAGAAAATCAACGTACTTTATCATTAACCCCATACTTCCGCGACTGGTGCGCCCGCCTTCTGCGGATAATTGTTGTGTAATGCCATGCTCTTTTAATATTTTTTTGAGATTACCGCCGCCAAGTCCAGCAACCTGTACTTTACTGCTTGTTTGAAAATCGTCTGGATTTAAGGGAAAATCCTTGTTCTGAACAAGTCGAGTAAATTGAACTACTAGCGACAGCGGCCCTTTCGTATAGATATTATTTTCCTCTTGAAATGCTTTTAATCTTTCTTCTGTACTAATCATCGTATACGGCCTCCGCAAGTTTTGTTAGGAAATTTTCTCCTATGAATTGAGCTACCGGCATTGCGACAGCATCTCCCATCGCTTTATAACCATCGTTGTAGCTACCGGGGAGAATAAAACTATCCGGCGCTCCCATCAATCGAGCGGCTTCACGAACAGTCAATAGGCGAGCATGAATCTCATCATTTTTTTTCACAACTAAATACTGTTTGCTACTTCCGCCTTCTGGCGTTCGTAAACAACCGGCAATACCATCGAAGCGCAATTCTAGCTGCTGCTCTCCATGACGTGTTCGGCGATAGCCCGTAGCATAAACCGTGTCATGCTCATTTAGCTTGATCTGGTGCCGTTCTGGAACAAGCGGCAGGACAGTATCTTTATCAAATTTTGTTTCTTCTTCAATAATATCTTTTAATGTGCTGTGGCGGCGCGGAGGTTTCTCCGCTTGCCACCAAATCCATCCGGGTAAAGACCGACCCAAATCAGAGGCAGCTTTATTATGCAGCCAGCAAGGGGCATCTCCGGTCAGATACGCCGGGATTGCATATCCATGTTGCACAGCAATAACAAAAACCCTCGGTCTTGACTGCGGAACAAAATGGGAAGCGTTTAAAACGATAGCTCCACAGTCGTAACCACGCTCCACAAGTGCCATATGGAGAACCCGATAATTATCGCCGCCATTTGTGGAAAGCAAGCCGGTTACATTCTCTAAAGTCAATATTCGTGGCTTTTCTTCCATCTCATCCAACACACGTAGCCATTCCCACACCAATCCGCTTCTGGATGCGTGAATACCGCCTAAAGAACCAGCCAAAGACAAATCCTGGCATGGAAAACTGGCCCAAGATAAATGAGCAAAAGGCAAATCCCTACCATTCACATCTTTTATGTCGCCAAGTTCAAAATGTTCGCAACCAAAATTAGCTTCATATACAGCCGCTTTCTGTTCGCTAATATCGTTAGCCCAAATTGGTGCAAACATACCTTTTAAGCCGTAGGCGACTAAACCGCTTCCGGCAAAGAATTCATGCATTGTCCAAGGCGCGGAGGACAAGTCGATATTTTGTTTTTTATACAGAGTGCGTTGCAGCAAACTTTTTTCCTCCCGTCTTATTTGAAGTTCGTTTGGTATTGGTCGGTTTTTGAGCATTCTCAGGAATAATCCAAATGCGGCTCATACGCATAGCGCCAACAATTCTGTTCTCTTTACAAAGAATTTGAACTTGACGCGGCGTTACGCCCCATTTTTCAGCAGCTTCCTGAACTGTTATATACCCATTCACTTGCGGCACCTCGAACCTGTATTTTGGATTTTGAAAACTGATATAATTATATTCGTTTGAGCGAAATAAAGCAAGGGATTTCAAGAGGATTTCTCGGCCAATTCTACAATAATACTACTCTGCTGATACAACCAGTCCGTAAATTCTTTCGGGCTGGCTGTTCTTTCTTTTACAGCCCGTTTTCTCTGCAACGCTTCTTTCTTGAACGCTTCAAAAGCGGTCAGCATTTCTTCCAGCCGGTCAGCCGGGAAGCCCGCTGTCCTTTTTGCCTTGTTGATCTTGTTGCGCCAGTTCTGGCACTCGTTTTTGTAGAGCAAATCGTAGTTGTTTTCTCTTGCCCTCTCGTCAAACTCCCTCTTGTTTTGAAGTGCCTGCTTCTTTCTGCATTTGTCGTTGCACAGTTCGTACCGCTGGCTTTTTGCGAGGAAGATATGTCCACAGACTTTGCATTTTCGGAAGCACAACCCCCAATCATTCAGCCGGTTCAGATAGTAGGTTATCAGCGGATAGAACGTGGTATAGGCCGCGACACATTCTGTCGTACGCCGGTTGTCCGGATACCAAAGGTCAAGCCGTGTTTCCGCTGCCGGTACGGAGCCGAATATCCGGCTGGAAATATGGAACGGCTGCGGCC
>URXI01000250.1 GCA_900551775.1 uncultured Eubacterium sp.
CGTATTGGGCGAGACATTTGGCAGCCTCTTCCTTCAGAAGCGCCTTGATTTGTTCTTTTTCTTGATCTGAATACCGCTTTGGCAAAATGCATCTCTCCTTTTTGACTAAAATGATCATTTTAGTCATTATAGAACTTGAGGGGATATTTGTCAAGGGTTTGTTTATAAATACACCTAAAATTGCTTGTTTCAGGCACTTTTGCCAGATTTAAAGAAAAGGGGTGTATTTTAGGTTTTCATGCGTTTGCCGTGGCGAGGTGGCGATTAATACTTTCAGCCAATTGCTTTTACCTGAAAATCAGTGTAGTATGGACACAAGTTAAAAGAAAGAGAGGGCAAAATATTGCAAGATCATGATACAACTTATGTCATCGGGCACAAGAACCCGGATACAGATTCCATCTGTTCGGCAATTTGTTATGCCAATCTGAAGCATAAGATAGACGGGAAAAATTACGAGCCTGCCAGGGCAGGACATATCAACGAAGAGACGAAGTTTGTATTGGACTATTTTGATGTACCAGCGCCGCGACTGATAGAAAACATCACGACGCAGGTGAAGGATATCGAGATTCGCAAGACCAAAGGGGTCTGCAAAAATCTGTCGATCAAGCTGGCATGGAACATGATGCAGGAGCACGATATCTACACCATTCCAGTAGTCTCAGAGGGCGCTGTGCTGGAAGGGCTGATTACCGTGGGCGATATTGCCAAATCCTATATGAACGTTTACGACAGCGATATTTTGTCCAAGGCAAATACCCAGTATTCCAATATTATCGATACGCTCAAGGGCAGTACGGTCATTGGGGATGGATCGAAATATTTTAACCAGGGGAAGGTTTTGATCGCAGCGGCCAATCCTGATATGATGGAGAGTTTCATAGAGAAGGGAGACTTGGTGATTTTGGGGAATCGCTATGAGTCGCAGCTCTGTGCCATAGAGATGGAGGCGGCCTGCATCATCGTATGCGAGGGCGCCCCAGTTTCCCTGACGATCAGGAAGCTGGCACAGGCAAGGGGCTGCACCATTATATCGACGCCTTACGATGCCTTTACCGTCGCCCGTCTCATCAACCAAAGCATTCCGGTGGAGTTTTTTATGCGTACGGAGCACTTGATCGCTTTTGAAGATACGGATTACATCGACGAGGTCAAAGATGTCATGGCAAGTAAGCGGCATCGGGATTTTCCGATCATCGATGAGGATGGAAAGTATATGGGCATGATTTCCCGGCGAAACCTACTGGGCGCTAAGGGAAAACCGGTCATTCTGGTAGATCACAACGAGAGGAATCAAACCGTGGAAGGCATTGAACACGCGGAAATCAAAGAAATCATCGATCATCACCGCATTGGAGCTGTGGAAACCATTTCGCCGGTCTTTTTCCGCAACCAGCCCCTGGGCTGTACTTCGACCATCATCTATCAGATGTATCGAGAGATGGGCATCGAAATTGACAGGCTGACAGCGGGGCTTTTGTGCAGTGCGATCATTTCAGATACTCTGCTGTTCCGTTCGCCAACCTGTACTGAGATCGACAAAGCAGCCGCGCTGGATTTGGCGGAACTCGCAGAAATTGATCCGGAGGAGTTCGCAGAAGAGATGTTTGCTGCGGGCAGCAATCTGAAAGGTAAATCCATAGAAGAAATCTTTTATCAGGATTTTAAGCGATTTACGGCAGGGGAGATTTCCTTTGGCGTTGGCCAGCTGATTGCCACCAACCGCAGTGAGTTGGAAGCACTGCAGGACGATATGGTTCCTTTCATGGAGAAAGCGCTGGAGCGCCACGAAATGGATATGATGTTCTTCATGCTGACTAATATTTTGACGGAGACCACTGGACTGATCTGTGCCGGCGGCGGTGCACGGCAGCTTGTTCTGGACGTCTTTGGCGGAGAATATGATGAGGATTATGAGAGTGAACACATCATCAGACTGCCGGGAATGGTCTCCAGAAAGAAGCAGCTGGTTCCAAAAATCATCATGGCTTTGGGCGAGTAAAACCGCTCATCGCCAACAGGCTGCGTTTTTCTCTGCAAACTGAAGGAATGTCTGCGTTTTTTCCCATGACGTTACTGTATCCTTTTTCCAATTCTCTGACGTTGATCCAGTAGTTTTTGGCCTGAGAAGGCTTCGTAAACCACCTCTGCTGAGTTTGCAAACCTTTTGGCAAGTCTTTGGACGTTCGTTCCGAGCAGATAGATTTCTAAATTCATGCTTTATTTAAGGATTTTTTAATAATTGACTTGTTATACTGGACTCACAATCGCAAACGAGAAAGGATCTACATTATGTTAGGGAATATATTAAAGAAAGATCTTAAGAAGAGAAAGGGCGTCAACCTGATTCTGTTCTTATTCATCACCATTGCCACGGTGTTCTTGGCAAGCAGTGTCAACAACATCCTGTTGGTAACGCCGGCAGTGGATTATTATATGGACTACGCCAACGTGCCCGATGTCTATTTCAACATCGTCGGCACAGAGGAAGAAGAGGAAGTTGACCGCTGGCTTGCAAGCAGCAAAGCGGGCATCGAAACCTATGGAAAAAGCACCATGATGACCATGGGGGATAAGGACGTATCCTGCGTGACGGATGGAAAGAGTAAGCCATTCCAGACGGGAGGCTCTGACATCTATCTGGGGTCGGCTACAGAAAAATACTGCAAGGTCTTCGATCAGGACGGCAAGTCTTTCACCCTGAAAGAGGGGCAGATTGCACTGAGCAAAGCGGCACTAGACAGAAACAAGTTGGAAATCGGAGACACTTTGATTCTCCGGTCAGGAGATATAGAAAAGAAATGCACCATCAAAGAGACCATCAAGGATGCTGCTTTTGGCAGCGATATGGTGGGAATGATCCGGCTGGTCGTCAGCCAGGAGGATTTTGACGAATTATCCGTAAGCGATGAGGCGGCATCCTTTATCCGCTATGATGTGGAGACCGGCGATGCCGAAGGGTTCGCTGAGCGGCTCAATCAGCACAGTTTTGACACCATGACCAATGCAGTAACGAGAGATACCTACAAAATGATTTACTCTTTTGATATGCTGATGGCAGCGCTATTGATCCTCATAGGGATCTGCCTGATACTGATTGCGCTGTTAGTGCTGCGTTTTACTCTGGTATTTACTTTGGAAGAAGATTATCGGGAAATCGGCATCATGAAGGCCACGGGCTTCCGGGACTTTCAAATTAAGAAAATCTATCTGGTAAAGTATCTGGCACTGGTCGCATCCGGCGCTTTGGTCGGGCTTTTGGTGAGCATTCCGGTCAGCAGGGCGATGATCAAGTCTGTCAGTGTCAATTTGATCATGGAGGACAGCCGCGCAAATCTATGGGTCAATCTGATCTGTACTGCGGCGGTGATTATGCTGGTCATGATATTCTGCTATTTCTGCACCAGAAAGCTGAACAAAGTCTCTGCTATTACTGCCATCAGAGGGGGGCAGACAGGAGAGAGATATCGGCGCCGTGCGGGGCTGCGTCTCCATAGCCGCGGAAAGATAGGCGTTCCGGTATTCTTAGGGATTAATGACATGGTCAGTCATGTGAAACGCTATCTGGTATTGATGATTACCTTCTGTATCAGCTTTATTTTGATCACCATTCCTCTGAATACCCTCAACACCATGCAGAGCGAAGAGATGGCGCTAAAATTTGCGTTGAATCCCGAGGCTGCCGCTTATGTGCGTAAAATTGAGGCCAAGGGAGAGCAGAGATATGAAAAGGAAGGCGACGTACAGCAGGGCATGACTCGTGTGGAGAAGGAACTGGAGGCGAAGGGCTATGACGCACAGCTTTCGGCGGTGGTCTTCTACTTCTTAAAATTTGGTTCTCAGGGGAAGAAGTCGGATACCAATCTGATGACGCTGCAGATCGTAGGACTCAAAAATGACTTTCTGACTTATGATGAGGGCAGTGCGCCAAAGCTCTCTAACGAAATTGCCATTTCAAAGAAAATGTCAGAGAAACAGGGCTGGCACGTTGGTGACACCATTGAAACCAGTCTGCACGACGGAAAGCACAGCTTTATCATCACAGGGCTCTATACCGATTATATGCAGGTGGGAGAGAGCGCAAGAATGAATCCTGCCTTTGACCTGAGCAAAGAGATGCTGGCGGATTACTGGAACATTGCCGTTCACACCGAGACGGACCTCAGTCAGAAGGACCTGGCGGCAGAGCTTGCAAAGGAACTGCCGGCTTATGAATGGAACAGCGCCCAGGATGTCATTGACCGCAACGTAGGCGGCATACAGCAAACCCTGGAATCCCTGAAAATCCCGATAACAGCTTTGCTCTGCGCCATTATCATGCTGATCACTCTGCTGATGGAAAGACTCTTTATTGTTCGTGAGAAAGGGGAAATCGCCATGCTCAAGAGTGTGGGATTCAGCGACCGCAGCATCGGCTTCTGGCAGGTGGTCCGTATGGTCAGTGTTGCCGTCTGTTCTATGATTGCCGCAATCCCGCTTTCTCTTCTCAGCAACCAATTTGTGCTGAAACCGATTTTTGCAATCATGGGAGCTGAAGTGAAAATCCAGATCGTGCCGTGGCAGGTATACGGTGTTTATCCGCTGGTTCTGCTGCTTGGCATCGTTGCAGCGACCGTTATCGCATCAAGAAGCGTGAAACGAATTAACATACAGGAATTAAATAATCTGGAATAAGAGAATGGAGAAAAATGTTATGGGAACTTTAAAGGTATCAAATTTATGTAAGACCTATATTGTAAATAAACGTCAGAATCATGTACTGCGTAATGTGAATCTGGAGATCAGCGATGGAGAGATGGTCGCGATTATGGGGCCTTCTGGTTCGGGAAAGACGACGCTTCTCTACACTGTCAGCGGCATGGATGATGCGACGGCGGGAAAGGTGGATTTTTATGGCAGGGATTTGACCTCATTAAAAGGGGACGATATGAGCAGACTTCGTCTGACGGAAATGGGCTTCGTCTTCCAGCAGATGTATATGCTGAAAAATCTGTCCGTTTATGATAATATAATTATACCGGCATACCAGTCGCCAGAAGGAAAGACGAAGGAAGGCAGAAGGAGCATCAATGAACGGGCGAAGCTTTTGATGCAGAAGCTTTCTATCAGCGAGGTGGCGGATAACGATATCAATGAGGTGTCTGGCGGCCAGCTGCAGAGAGCGTGTATCTGCCGCAGTATGATCAACAATCCGAAAATCATCTTTGCAGATGAGCCTACTGGCGCGCTGAATAAGCAGAACTCAATAGAGGTGATGGAAGAACTGAACCGTATCAATGAAGAGGGGACCAGCATCTTACTGGTTACCCATGATATGAAAGTAGCATCAAAATGTGAGCGCGTGCTTTACATTGAGGACGGCGACATCAGAGATGAGTTTGCTTTAGGAAAATGGAGCAAGATAGAAGGAGATGCAGTCAGAGAGCGTAAACTCAACGAATGGCTGATAAAATTAGGATGGTAAAAAAATGAAAGACGTTTTACTGGTGGAAGACCATGTGGAGCTGGCAGAATTGATAACAGCCTTTCTGGAAAAGGAAGGCTGCAGCGTACATCACGTTACGTCAGGGGAAGAAGCAATGGACTATTTGCAGGGGCAGCAGGTGAAGGTGCTGTTCCTGGATATCATGCTGCCTGGAATGGATGGTTTTGCTGTCTGCCGGGCTGTGAGAGAAACGGGGAATGTGCCGATTTTGATCCTCAGCGCCAGAGGGGAGAAAGCTGACAAGCTCAACGGTTTTGGCCTGGGCGCGGACGACTATATGGAAAAGCCCATCGATCCGGAAGTTCTGGCAGTCAAGGTAAAAGCGCTGATACAGCGGACTGATGACAAGGAGGCGCTTGGCAGCCGCCTGATATCAGGGGGAATCACCATAGATCGGGATGCCAGGCAGGTCTTTTTGTACGGCCAGCCAGTGGAGCTGAATGTGAAAGAATATGAACTGCTCCTTCTGCTGGTGGAGAATGCAGGCAGAACGCTGCACAAGGATTTCCTCTTCAATCAAGTGTGGGGCGCGGACAGCTTCAGTGAAAATCAGACCTTGACGGTTCATATCAAAAGGCTTCGCAGCAAGATCGAGGCAGAGCCGAAAAATCCGCAGAGAATACGGACAGTATGGGGAGTGGGTTACCGCTATGAAGAAATATAACCGGCTGCTGGCCCTTACTGTAGCGCTGTATGTGATCCTGGCGGTTTTGGCAGGGGCAGTGGTCCTGAAGGGGGAAGTTTCCAGCGGCAAAGAATATAAGGTGGAAATCAACCGCATCAGAAGCAGCTTATCCGAAGGGAAAAATTTGGATAAGCTTGATTTGCGTGCGTATCGATATATAAAAAAGGTTGCCTATTTACAGATAGATGCTTCTGCGCAGGCATACGAAGCGTTTTTTCAGGAGAGTGGCAG
>URXI01000251.1 GCA_900551775.1 uncultured Eubacterium sp.
TATATCTGCGGGGCGTCTTTTATTTGATAAATTTATTTTTCGTTAATCTTCTTTGATCAGTTCTTTCAGAGAAGTTGCCAGACCTGCAAGGCCTGCGATTTCTGAAGGAATGATGATCTTCGTCGCCTGGCCGTCAGCAGCCTTTTCGAAAGAATTCAGACTCTGCAGGGCGATGACTTCTTTGTTCGGCTGTGATTCCACCAACATCTTGATACCGTCTGCAGTGGCCTGCTTGACCATTCTGATGGCTTCCGCTTCACCTTCTGCGGATCTGATGGCAGACTGCTTCTGTCCTTCTGCTTCCAGGATAACCGCTTCCTTATGGCCCTCTGCCGTCAGAATTGCCGCCTTCTTTTCACCCTCTGCCCTGATGATGGCTTCTCTTCTTTCTCTCTCAGCCCTCATCTGTTTTTCCATGGCCTGCTGAATGTCACGAGGCGGTGTAATGTTCTTGACTTCTACACGGTTGATCTTGATGCCCCAAGGATCGGTCGCCTCGTCCAGGACGATACGGATCTTGGTGTTGATGGTCTCTCTGCTGGTCAGGGATTCATCCAGTTCCAGCTCACCGATGATATTTCTGAGAGTCGTAGCGGTCAGATTTTCGATAGCGTCCATAGGACTTTCAACACCGTAAGCATATAGCTTTGGATCCGTAATCTGAAAATAGATGACCGTGTCGATTTCCATCGTTACATTATCCTTGGTAATAACCGGCTGCGGCGGAAAATCGATAACCTTCTCCTTCAAAGATACTTTTCTCGAAATCTTGTCGATGAGAGGCACTTTGAAATGCAGGCCCACCTGCCATGTACCTTTGTATGCGCCCAGTCTCTCAATGACGTAAGCCCTTGCCTGTGGCACGATTCTGATATTCGTCACAATCAAGCCAATCGCCACAATAATCAAGACGATGATTACAATTATTTTTATTATTTCACCTAAATCAGTTCCCATAATAATCTCCTTTCTATTCAGTCAAAGGGACGACGACAGCCTTTACCCCTTCGATAGCGATTACTTTAACTTTTGATCCTTCTGCTATCACAGTATCGTCTGCTTTGCAGCCCGCAGTCCACTCCTGGCCTCCAAGCCTGATAATGCCAGGCTCCAAAGGTTTGATAATCGAAGTCACAACTGCTTCTCTGCCAATCAAGGCATCTACATTGGTCTTCTCCTGACCAGTATGTAGCTTTTTCACAAACAGCTTTCTGGTGCTGAACAGAAGAACGATTGAAATCACAAAGAACAAGACAACCTGAACTGCAATATCTGCGCCCAATAAGGCTGCAATCAGCGCCACCACGGCACCGCCAGCAAACCAAATGGTCGTAAGTCCCATAGTCAGTCCTTCAATGATGACAAAGATGACTGCGGCAGCCAGCCAGAAAACCGGCATACTGAACCACGATAATCCAAAAATCATCACTCTTACCTCCTTTTGTTAGATTCCATTGTCCGTTAGAACAACATGCTCGCTCCGTATGTGATATACGAAACTACGATCCCTGCGATGATCACACCGATCATGATTGCAGGAAAAGCTCTTTTCATCCTCATATCCAGCATAGCAGCAACAAGCGCGCCCGTCCATGCTCCAGTTCCTGGAAGCGGAATCGCCACCAGAAGCACGAGGCCAAACCATTCGTACTTTTCAACCATACCTGATTGTTTCTCCGCTTTTTGCTCAAAGCGGCAGACCAGCTGATTCAGTTTCTGGCTCTTCGTTCTGATAAAAGCAAAGACTTTGCGCACGAACAATATGATGATAGGTACAGGGATCAGATTGCCGATAATCGATGCGAAAAGTGCAGTCCGCACACTGAGACCATTGGCAACGCCGATGGGAATCGCTCCTCTCAGCTCAATGATTGGTACCATGGATATTATAACCGTCATTATGATATTTCCTATATAAGTTCCCCAAAGGCCAACCATCTATTATATTTTCACCCCAATTCCTAGTTTTCTTAATTATACAATTATTTTAGCTCGTTGTAAATACTACTTGTGTTTTCTCCAGTATTTTTTGCATTTAGTCTTGCGATTTCTGCATTCTGATATAACACATCAAAAGATTTTCCTGCTTCAGGAGAGAATGCCGCTCCGATAGAGCAGGCTAGTTCAACATATCCCTGGCTGTTATCTGCTGTAACCAGATCTATAAACTCATCAAGACGCTCCTTCAGTTTCTCCAAATCTTTATAGTTCTTGGCAAAGACGCCGAAAATATCGCAGTCCGTTCTAAAACCGATATCGTCCTGCCTGAATAAGTCTTTGATAATCCTGCTGATTTTCTTCACCAGGCTTTCTTCATAATGTTCGACGTATTGCCTGCTTACTTCCTCAAAATGGTCCACACCAAAGGTGACCATCACGTTGAGATCATCAGAAAAGTCCTCCAGATATTCGTCAACGATTTTCGTGGCAGCATCCAGATGATATAGTCCCGTAGCTCTATCGATTCTTGCCATCTGCGCTGCAGAATCGTATTTTCTAACCGCTTCCTGCATGAATTTGATGGAGTCCATGGCATTGCTGACCCTCTTCTTTACAATCTCAGGCACAAACGGTTTGACGATGTAGTCGTTGATGCCCATGTCTAAGGCGATTTCCTGTTCGTTGAGCTTATCCTCAGCCGAAATGATGATCACTGGAATATTGGCGATGGCAGGCAGGTTCCGCTTGTGCTGCAGGAAGTCCCAGCCATTCATCCTCGGCATCACGATGTCCAGAAGGATGACAGAAATATTAGGTGTTTCATTGAGCTTCTCAAGCGCTTCCATACCGTCTGCCGCTTCAATAATGGTGTACTGATCCGAAAATATCTTTTTTAAAATCGCTCTGTTGGCAGGCATATCGTCAACAACCATCATGATGTTTCCGTCACGGCCTTCGCCGATCAACGCCTGTCTGTACTTGGTCAGTTCAAAGTCGATTCGTTTCTGTGCTGTCACATCGTCGAGCAATCCTAAAACTAAGTGTTTGTTTCCGATTTCTTTCAGATATCTCAGCTTTAAATTCACCCAGATAGACGCACCTGTAGCAGTATATCTGATAAAATCACACTCGGCCGTACCGTGGGTCTTAACTGCCATGCGAAAAGAATTCATGACGATGTCCCGATACTGCCTGTCGACGATTTCGATGGGGTTCCCCATGCGGATGGCAGGGTCGTCTGAACCAAACAGGTCGTAATACCCTTCGTTGATTCTGACAAATTCCATCGTCTCACCGTCGAATTCAAATATGGCCAATGCCTGGAGCAAATCTCCAAAGAGCACCTTCATCTGTGGATTTGACTGGAACAGGGAGTCCACGTCAAAATCGTCATTGTCGCTGTTACGGAGACTTCCATCGATTCTTTCTGCTTTCAGCCGCAGCTCTTTGTATTCCTCTACCGGCATCGGTCTTGCGTAGTAATACCCTTGGACATAATCACAGCCTACAGACTTCAGGAAATTCACCTGGCTGGCAGTTTCAACACCTTCAACGATGACGGGAATCTTCAGCCATTTTGCCATACGAATGACAGAAGCCAGAATGTTTTCTCCCCGTCCTGTATCTTTTGAGTTTGAGAGAAACAGCATGTCCAACTTGAGTATGTCCACCTCTATATCTTTGAGAATGCTCAGTGATGAATATCCGTTGCCAAAATCGTCCATCAAAATCGTAAAGCCATTCTCTCGGAGATCGCTGACCAATTTGATCAAAATCATCGGATTAAAGGCATAGGCACTCTCGGTAATTTCAAATTCCAACAGCTCATGAGGGATCTGATACTTGTCCACCAGCTGTACGATAGATTCAGCCAGCCGTGAATTGTAGATGTCCACCCTGGAAACATTGACAGAAATCGGCAGAGGCTTCAGTCCCTCGTCAATCCAGTTTCGCAGAAGCTGACAAGTCTTTTCCCACATATAATAATCCAGATTTGTGATAAAACCGTTATTTTCAAACACTGGGATAAAATCTCCAGGAGAAATCATGCCCTTTTCCGGATGAATCCATCTGACCAAAGCCTCTGCTCCGGCGATGGCGTTAGTATGAATATTATATTTAGGCTGGAGATAGATAGTGAATTCCTCATTTTCCAATGCTTTGTGCATATCATTGAGAATCTCCTGCTCTTTTTTCAGCTTCGCATCCATTTCATCCGTATAATAGGTGAAATACTTCAGATAATTGCCTGCGCCCTCTTTTGCTGCAACGCTGGCATTGCTGTACATCACTTCAGCCGGCATGCTGTTATCTTTTACCACATAGAGACCAAAATTAGGTTCGATGTCATAATCGGATCCATATTCTTCGAGCCGCTCCTTTGCGTCTTGAATCATCAGCTCCAAGCCTTCGGAGTCATATTCCATACAGAAGCAGAACACATCCGATTCCATTCTTCCATAAGTGAAAAGCCGATATTTCTCTGAAAATATTTTTAGAATCTTTGCCATATATCTGATCAGGCTGTCCGCTTCCTTCGCCCCATAAAAAGTATTGATCAACTGGAATCTATCCACCTCAAAATAGATAAACACAAACTGCTTATCTGCATTGCGCCGAATCATGGACTCCGTCTTTTTCATGAAATGGCCTCGATTATAAATCCCTGTCAATTGGTCGTGACAGGCCATATGCCGTATCTGCTCTGCCGCCGCTACTTCACTTCTGGCAATGGCATTTCGCAGCCGGCAAAGGGTCACTTCCGGATTATATGGTTTGGTAATAAAATCCCAGGCGCCCATACGAAGGGCTTTGATTTCCTCCTGACTTCCACTGCTGGCCGTCATGACGATAATGGGGATATTACCTAATTTTGCATCGTTTCTAATCTCTTCTAGCAGCTGAAATCCATCCACCACTGGCATCACGATATCACTGAGGACAGCAAGAATGCGGTCTGGCATCTCTCTCATGATACAAAGTGCCTCCGCTCCGTTTTCAGCTTCTCTGACGGAATATTCTGTTTTAAGAATCTCTTTCAGTACTTCCCTGTTGATCACATTATCGTCAACGATCAGAATACTTTTTTCGCTTTCCATTCTGTTCCTCTTTATTTTAAAATATCCTTTAGCTTTTCGTTTTCTGCAACTAATTTTCTGTAATGATCCTGAACGCCGTCAAAAGATCCTGTTCGTAGCGGCTCCACGATCTCTATATCCAAAAGGTATAGAGGCGTCAGCCCCATATTGCCATGAACGCCTTTCAGTGTGTGTGCACAGTCAAAAGCACCCTGTGCGTCCCCTGCTTCAATGGCTTCGCCCAGTTTCACAATGGACACTTCTTCTGCAATCTGATGCAGAAAGTCCATATACATCTCCTCATCTCCCAGAAAGCGCTCCAATGCTCCATCCACATCGCATCCCCACGTTTTCAGCCGTCCAAACACTTCGTTCACCACAATTTCCCTCTTTCCTAAACTTTTCACGCTCTACCCCGCTAAAATTAACGGCAACGCCGTTAGATCGTAGAACCATTATACCATTCCATACCAGATAATTCAAATATTATATCCTCCTCACCCACCGTTTGTCCGATATAAAGTTTTTTTGATTTCTTGTAACATGACAATGGGCAAAAACTTGTGATATGCACTAAACGGAGAGGATATCACTCATGAATCCAGCTTTTTTAAGAAAATCAATAATTATTATGGTCATTCTGTTGAAGATCAATACCTCTCCAATCTTCTGCAAAAAACGGATGCCTGAATTTATGCAAAAAAAGAGCAAGGATAACAGGCACCGAACCTATACCTGAACCTTGCGCTTCTCCTTAAATCAAATCCTTTTTCTCTGCGCTGCATACCGACAACACGGCAAAGCCGAGAGAAATCACGGTTAGGACAGCCGGGAATACCGTACTGTTTGCCATGGAATAATCGCCTACGTTGGCCTGGGTCAGGAAAATCAGCAGGAACGAAGTGATGATCGTCGCTTTGGAAGATTTCGTCGCCATGCCCACAAACAGAGCGATAAAGCTCATGGTCACGATGACCACCGACTTCAATAGCAATTGCAGATAAAATGACAGGCTGCCGATGGCAAAATCGATGACAAAGGACGGCTCCATGTATTTTGCCCCCACAAACACGCACAGATAGATAGCCAGCTTTGTCAGCGTCAGCGCCAGAAAGCTGAAAGACCAGACCGCGATCATCTGGGAGGCCAATATCTTCTGCCGTTTGATAGGGTAAGAGAACATCAGGTTCATCGTCTTATTCTTATATGCACCTACGATAAAGGACGCTAGCATGACGCTGGTGAAGATCAGAAAGGTCATGCTGGTGAACAGTTCGATGGGTGCGGATATGACATTGGTGCCCGGCGCTGCATCCAAGGTGCCGTCGGGATCGTCTGCGATC
>URXI01000252.1 GCA_900551775.1 uncultured Eubacterium sp.
TCGACAAAATAGCGCCGTGGATAACAAATTCATGGGCACCGTCAATTGCTTCCCGCGTTGAGGAAGACGGTCTTACGCACTTCTATCTGTACTTCTCCAACGCCGGCGGCGGTGTGGGAGTTATTACCTCCACCGACCCGGTAGGTCCGTGGACTGACCCTCTCGGCGAACCGCTGGTTTATCAGAATATGCCGGGGCTTGAGAATTGCCCTGCGCCGTTCGATCCGGGCGTATGCATTGATGAAAACGGCACAGGCTGGCTTACTTTTGGCGGCGGAAATGCTGCAGACGGCGGTGTTGTACATACCAATGTGCCTAAGGTAGCACGTCTGGGTGCGGATATGCTTTCGTTTGACAGCGAGTTCGTTTCTATTGACGCCCCGTATTTCTTGGAGGCAAGCGAGCTGAATTACATCGATGGCACCTATTATTACACCTACTGCAACGACTGGCAGAACCGCAACAAGTGGGATCGCAAGGACATTCCTGAGCCGCCTACATGCAGTATGGCATACATGACCACAAAAACTCCCCTTGACGCAGACAGTTGGGAATACAAGGGTGCATATTTCTACAATTCCGGTCAGAATGCCAACGGCGAATCCGGAATGCGCTGGGGCAACAATCACACGCATTTCTGCGAGTTTCAGGGAACGAACTACATTGTCCACCACACGCTCCTTCTTGAAGAACTGACAGGCGGCACAGCAGGTTACCGCAGCATTATGGTTGATTATCTCCCGATGAATGCGGCTGACGGAGAGACCCCGATAACAGCCGCAACGCGTCAGGGCGTATCTCAGATAAAGCTTCTTGACCCCTACGCTGAAAACAGCGGCGCAGTTATGTTTACGTCTGCCGATATAGGGTACACAGATGGTAACGACCCTGCCGCAAAGAGCAAGGCAAACGGCTCATGGATCTATGTAAGAGGTGCGGATTTCGGTTATGGTGCTTCCGCTTTCACCGCTGATGTTAAAGGCAAGGGCAGAATCGAGGTTCGCCTTGACAGCATTTCCGGCAAGGCAGTATCTTACATTGAATTTGACAACGCTGATTATGCTAAGGTTCGTTCTACTGAATTCAGTAAGTTTGACGGCAGAAATCACAATATCTATCTGGTATTTTCCGGTGCGGATATTGAACTGAGATCGTGGCAGTTCACAAAGGGCAACGAGGAACTCCGTCCCGAGGAGAACATCTCAGATACCGAGATAAAGTACGAAACTCTTATACTTACCGGTCAGGCTGCAAATCCCGGTCCAAGTCCGTCGGCATATCTCGAAATGACCGGTGACGGTGAGTATTCCGTGAAGTCCACCTCATTTGAAAAAGAGAGCGAGTTGCTTAACTTCGGTTTCATCAACGTTGACCCTGACGCGAAATACAAGGTACTTGTCAAGTCCGTAGGTCTTGAAACGGAAAACGGTATCGTTGAAGTCCCTGTAAACGCAGAGCTTGACCCGACAAGCGGCTCCGCAAATGGACTTGCTAACGGCTGGATGGGCGCTGAGATAGGTTCCGTGGTTTACGGCACCAAGGAATGCGGAATAGTTGCCGCAAAAACCACTGTCGACTGGATAGGCTACCGTTTTGCGCTCATAAAAAACGGTGAGGAAGTTCCCTTTACATCAATAACCTACAATCTTGAAATAAGTGGGCTTATCCTTGATTAAGGTGAGAAAATCATAATTTGGGAGGATCTTCAATGAACCGTGTTTCTGCTGTTAAAATTATAGGAAGCATAGGATTGGTTATTTCAATGTTATTAAACGGATGTACCACAAATAGTATTACGGATAACAATGTGTCCGGAAACGACCTTACCGCAACGGAGGTTATCCGGCTCATGGGCAACGGAATAAACCTCGGCAACACGCTGGAGGCATACAATCACAAAAGCTATGTGGAATTAGGGGTAGACCCCACTTCCTTTGAAACGCTATGGGGACAGCCCGTCACCACAAGGGATATGATAGACGATATGAAAGCTATGGGCTTCGATACTCTCCGCATTCCTGTGGCATGGACCAATGGCATAAATTACGAGAGCGGAGATTACACCATTGACGAGCGGCTCATGAACCGTGTCGATGAGGTAGTCAATTATGCTCTTGACGCTGATATGTATGTTATACTGAATGAACACTGGGACGGAAGCTGGTGGGGAATGTTCGGCTCCGCCGACGAGGCAGTTCGTGAAAAAGGAATGGCACTTTATAAGTCCATGTGGACGCAGATATCCGAGCATTTTTCCGATTATTCCTACAAGCTGATATTTGAATCTGCAAATGAGGAACTTTGTCACAGACTCAACGATAGCGACGTCACCGGAACAGAAGGAGTTCTCAGCGAGGACGAATGCTACGAAACAACGAACAGAATTAACAGCGAATTTGTTAAGCTGGTACGTTCGACCGGCGGCAAAAATGCAGACAGATTCCTGCTTATCGCAGGGTACAACACCGACTTCAGGAAAACATGCGATGACAGATACCAAATGCCGGAAGACACTGCAAAGGACAAGCTTTTGCTTTCAGTACATTATTACACGCCGTGGGACTATTGCAGTGACAGCAATGCAAAACGGTGGGGAACTCCCGGCGATTACGAGGAGCAGAATTCCCTTTTTCAGATGCTGACTAAATTCACAGACCAGGGATACGGCGTGGTTATAGGCGAATATGCCGTTATGGGTGCGGCGAATAAACCCGATAGGGATAAGTTTTACGCCAATCTTCTGGATAACTGCGACCTGTATAATTACTGCCCCGTCCTCTGGGACTGCAGCGATTTTTACAAAAGGGCCCTCAGAAAAACTACCGATGAAAACATAGCAAAGCTGTACAGCGACAGACGCGCTTCGACCGAAGAAGGCAAGGATTATTCCGAGATTCAGTCTGCCGCAAGGGAGAGAATGGACAAGTCAACAAAGGCGGCTGAAGACGAATTTATGGCGGGCGTATCCATTCCGGCTTCTGATGATACCGCAGTGGCATGGATAATGTACCAGAGTCTTGATTCTTCAGTTCAGTACTGTGTCGGCAACAAGTACGACCCGACGGATATGACCTTGGGTATCGTTGCAAACAATGCTGTGATAACCGGTGAGGGAACCTACACCGTCAGTCTGGATTTCTCAAATTGCGGTATTCCAAAGGGAGTGCTTTTCTCGGCTCTCGGGATTTACAACGGCGAGAAGTTCTTCCCGGATTATACTATCTCTATTGATGAGGTTAAGGTAAACGGCGAAGTCCGTGAGCTATCCGGCAAGGAATATACCTGTTCCGACGACGGTAACTGCACGAGAGTAAACCTCTATAACCAGTGGGTAACATCTATCCCCGATGACTGCAGATACGCCGATGGCGACAAATCCGGTCTGTCCGCGACTGTTCTTTCCGTCAAAGACAATGAGATACTTTCGACGCTGGAAATAACATTTACTTATTCAGCGCCATAAATCAGATTAACTGTGATATTCAAAATCAAAACCGACGGATTCCACCAGCACAGTGATCCGTCGGTTTATGTGTAAAGGCATTGGAGGAACCATTATGAATTATACAAAATCAGTTGAAAAATGGGGCGTTTTCGAGTTTTGCTCCGAGGGAACCACCGCTGGCAACCCATTTCTGGAACGCAGTATCACTGCGCTATTTGAAAGCGATTCCGAGCGCAAAACCGTAAATGGTTTTTACGATGGGAACGGAATATACAAAGTAAGATTCATGCCATCGTTTGAGGAAGAATACCATTTTACGGTCTGCGGGAATTTTTCTGACAGTAAATACGAAGGAACTTTTTCTGTCACGCCGCCGTCGGAAAACAATCACGGCTGCGTAAAGGTACATAACAAATATCATTTTCAGTATTCCGACGGAACACCTTATTATCCTGTCGGCACGACCTGTTATGTATGGAATCTGCAAAGCGATGACCTTATCGCACAAACTCTTGAAACTCTGAAAAATTCCCCGTTCAACAAGATACGTTTCTGCATATTTCCTAAAAGCTACTGCTACAATTCACGTGAGCCGCGCTCCTATCCATACGAGGGTACTCCGGTTGACGGAAGTGCTATCACAGAGGACAATGTGTGGGGCTACACTCCGGACTCCAAGGGCAACAACTGGGATTTCGAGAGATTTAACCCCAAGCATTTTCAGCATATTGAATACTGTATCACCGAGCTTCAAAAGCTGGGTATTGAGGCAGATATTATCCTCTTTCACCCGTATGACCGCTGGGGCTTCTCAACAATGACACCGGAGCAAAACGAACTTTATCTGAAATACACAGCGGCAAGGTTTTCGGCTTTCAGAAATATATGGTGGGCATTTGCTAATGAATATGACCTGATAAAAAACAAGAGCATTGAGGACTGGGAACAATATGCGCAGATAATCGTAGAAAGCGACCCGTATGATCACCTGCGATCAATACATAACGGTAATCAGTTTTACGATCATACAAAGTCATGGATAACGCACTGCAGCATTCAGCGTTCTCCGGAGGGAACATCCGAGTGGAGAAAAAGCTATGGCAAACCGATAGTAATTGACGAAATGCTATACGAGGGAAATATTCAGTATGCGTGGGGCAATATTTCGCCGCAAGAGCTTGTTCGCAGGTTCTGGGAAGCACTTTGCCGCGGCGGCTACGGTGGTCATGGCGAAACCTACATAGACGATAAGGCGGTATGGTGGTCTCATGGCGGAGAGCTTAAGGGTGACAGCCCGGAAAGAATAGCTTTTATGCGAAAAATACTTGAGGAAGCTCCTGACGGCGGATTGCGACCCAAAAACATGGAATGGGACGAGCTATGTGTGGTTCCGGAAGATGAAAATCTAGCTGATGAAACCGGTTATCACCTGTTTTATCACGGGATTTCGCGTCCGGGATTCAGATATTATCATATTGATGATAATAATATATACACCGTCGACATTATAGACACATGGAACATGACGGTTGAGAATGTCGGAAGTTTTAAGGGACGTTTCAGAATTGATTTGCCCACAAAAGAGTATCTTGCGGTTAGAATTAAGAAAGCTGAGAATGGGATAGAATAATGTTCGCCCCGATATGTTTAGTTCTGAAAAAAGAACTGTGTAAATGCGAATAATCCCGAAAAATATAGAGTAACATACGCAATACTAATGGCAAGCACACAAAACACATAGTCCAGCAAAGGAAAATATCTGCAATACGTCAAAGTATTATCTAACAGACCGCAACGTAACACGGAAAACAAAACTGTACTCTGCGGGTATACTTGCTTAGAGGACGATATTTTCGGTGAAGTGGAGAGTTTGCTATGTATGAGTTATTCAAAGAAGCCGTGCTTGATTCAGAACTTGATGTTCTAAATCAAACCTTGGATGTTACGGAGGATGACTACTGTCGAATTAAGAGTGCCTTTTTGCCGGTGGCAAGTTATGAGCAATTCATTTCAAAAGCAGCAGATGGGCTGCGGTCAGATGCTGGATTTGATCGTTGCATAACACACTGTGTTCTTAATCACAAATGAGTAAAGCTGTAGCTTGCAGACGGGACATAAATTTAAGCCCACTTGGTGAACTTCAGTATGAAAACGATCTGTACGCCGACAGCATATATCAAAGGCTTATGGACGGGCTTCGAAACAGTGAATGTGAATATGGACATACCACCTAAAAAAGTGGACATATCTACATACCAATCGTTAAAAGGTTTAGCCTGAAAAAATCAAACTGGCTCTGCAACGACCGTTTTGAGATCGTTGCAGAGCCTTCTTTCGTTAAATTGTATCGATAAATCCCATAAAACAAGGATTTTCGGATAAAGAAAACGGACACCAATCGAGATACGCATTGTATCAAAATTGGTGTCCTGTTATGGTCGAGGTGACAGGACTCGAACCTGCGGCATCCTGCTCCCAAAGCAGGCGCGCTACCACCTGCGCTACACCTCGATATTTTTATATCAACTTTTTTCTTATATCTCTGTTTTCTTCCCTGCTTTGTCCGCCCTCTTGCGGTTCCCGTAATCTCTTCGGCTCAATAGTGAGCCTCGACATTCCGACCGCTGCGCCTAAAAACGCTCGCTTTTTCTGCCACCGGCAGCGCTCAAGTTTTTTGCCCAAAGCAGGCGCGCTACCACCTGCGCTACACCTCGATACTGCTATTATCCAAATACAGCTTTAATATTATAGCATAATAAATCCCTCTTGTCAACTGCTTCAATTTTGATTTTGATTTATGATTGTTGGTTTTAATAATGCATTATTACAGAAAAGCAAAGTTTCCCGCTCAATAGGACGGATAGGATTTGTTAACAACAGAATTATAATGCGTAATCCCACCTTGCCCGCC
>URXI01000253.1 GCA_900551775.1 uncultured Eubacterium sp.
CCCCATAAGGAAGGGCTTTTTCTGTTCTTAGAGAAATAAAGAGAGTCGAACTCGCCGCTGATGAGGGGGTCATGCTTCCGATGAGAGGATCACTCCGCCGATGAGAAGATAGTAGTCGGGAACGGAAGTACCGTCGGACCACTGTGCGGAAAATCCAAATTTGTCTTCGACCAGCTTGAGTGCCAGAATGCCAATTGCTTCAAGACCGTAGCGCATGATTTCCGGGTGCAGGCAGGGAAGACCGGAGAGACGGGCACATTTCGTACAAGCCGCGCATTCCTGGGCCGCCAGGCCGTAGCTTCCAGGGAACTGCTTTTCCAATTCAAGCATTTCTGCATCGAATCGTTTCTTTTCAGCAGCGAGGCGGTCTCGCGCAGCCGCTGCCGTAGAAAGGGATTCATTGGAGACCCGATCGACGATAAGATGAAGCGTTGAAAAACGCTTCCAGAATGCAGCGACATCAAAATCGAAACTAGGGCAGGACCAGGTTTTGCTGTATTCATCACATTGACGGCATTTCTCTTGAGTCAGATGGAAGTCGAAGTACAGTTCCATCAGGTCACTGATGGGGATGTATGCTTCATACCGTTCAATCTTGTACATGTTTGAGCTTTCCTTCTACAATCATCTTCGCTATGATCTCTGCACAGAATGCCACAGCAGTAGCGCAATGGAAGGTTCCGTCGTGATCCATATATCCCTGGTCGCCCTCCGGAGTCTTCCAGTCATAGACATCGCCCATGGTGTGGATCATAACGTCCTTACAGAGAATTCCGCCATATTCCTCGCGGAACATATCGGCGACACCTCTGATCATTTCGTGACAGGCATCGTAATCGCCGCCCAGATCATCAATAGGACGGCCGTAGCAGATACTGATGGCCCATGCCGCTGCATTCAGTGCGCCGCAGGTACCTTCAAGACAGCAGCCGCAGCCACCGGCAATGCCGAAACACGCTTTGAGCATGTCCTTCGTAATTCCGAAATCAGGGAATGCAGAATAAAGGCCGTTCAACATACTCTGAATACAGTTGCCGTAGTCAGTTTCCGTCTGGAAGCCTATATCCATCGCTTTTTTTATCAGTGCTTCTTTTTCTTCCTGTGGTAATTTCGTATAATCTTGCATCGTCATAACTCCTCTCAATTTCTACTTTGTAGTAAGTTAAAAATATTTTAGCTGATTAACGAGAAAAAAACAAGAAGTCTGCCGGAATGACAAGATAGTCAGCAAGCCGGTAAATTGAAATGGAACTTTTGAAGTGTTAGAATGAATACCATTAAATATTCTGAAGCCGGAAAGGAGAAATGATATGAAACTAGTAGTTGTAGGCGGTGTAGCAGGGGGCGCGTCTGCGGCAGCAAGAGCGCGCAGGCTCGATGCGAAGGCGCAGATCACGATATATGAAAGAGGTGCCCACGTCTCGTATTCCAACTGTTCTCTTCCGTACTATCTTGGAGGTGTCGTGGAGTCTGATGAAGATCTGATCATGATGTTTCCTGAGGATTTTAAAAGCAGCCATGACATAGATGTATATACAGGGCATGAGGTAGTGTCAATTGATCGGGAACAAAAGACCGTAGCCGTAAAGAACCTTGCCACAGGAGAAATATTTGAAGACGGCTATGACAAGCTGGTGCTCTCTCCGGGAGCAAAACCTGTGATGCCAAAGGGTATCAAGGGCATCAACGCTGCCAATGTCTTTACCATCAGAAACGTAACCGATATCAGCAGGCTGAAGGGATATCTCGATGCTGCGGAAATGAAAGACGTCGTCGTTGCAGGGGGAGGCTTTGTCGGCATTGAGACGGCGGAAAACCTGAGACTGGCGGGAAAAAACGTAGCGGTGGTCGAGGGTACGCAGCAGATTATGACGCCTTATGATTACGATATGGTGCAGATTCTCCATAAAGAATTGGACGACCATGGCATCAGCCTTTATCTGGAGTCAACGGTTACAGCCATAGAGAATGGCAAGGTGACGGCAATGAAAAACGGTGAAACATTTAGTATCCCCGCAGATGCAGTTGTGATGGCGGTAGGTGTCGCACCAGAGACAGTGCTTGCCGCAGGAGCAGGCCTTGCCATTGGGCAAAGCGGGGGGATCAAAGTAAACCACAATTTCCAGACCAGCGATCTGGACATCTATGCAGTAGGTGATGCCATTGAATCCTATAACGGCCTGGTTCATAAGCCGGGAAGGATCGCCCTGGCAGGACCTGCCCAGCGTCAGGCGAGAGCAGCAGCTGACCACATCTATGGAATTGCAAACGGCAACAGAGGTTTCATCGGTTCCTCCTGCATCAAAATCTTCGGCCTCAATGCTGCATCTACTGGCCTGAATGAGAAAACTGCGCGGCAAGAGGGATTTTACCATGACTCTGTGATGATTTTCCCGTCAGATAAAGTCAGCATTATGCCAGGGGCCAATTATATGGCCTTTAAACTGATCTTTGAAGTTCCTACTGGCAAAATTCTGGGAGCACAGGCTATCGGAACCGGAGAGACGGACAAGCGGATCAACGTTATTGCGGCGATGATCACCATGGGAGGCACATTGGAGGATTTGAAAGATCTGGAGCTGTGCTACGCACCGCTGTTTTCTACGGCAAAGGATGTCGTCAACATGGCGGCTTTGGTAGGATTGAATGTACTCAACGGCCGCTTCAAACAGGTACATGTCGATGAGGTGCGCACGCTGGCAGAAAGCGGCGCGTGTATTATCGACGTCAGAAGCCCGGAAGAATTTGAAGAAG
The DNA here is from genome assembly GCA_900551775.1 of uncultured Eubacterium sp. Taxonomy (GTDB): domain Bacteria; phylum Bacillota; class Clostridia; order Peptostreptococcales; family Anaerovoracaceae; genus Senimuribacter. The sequence goes on from URXI01000253.1 coordinate 2,755, forward strand.
GCCATCTCAAGTGCGCCAAAAACATTCCGCTGGGGCAATTGCGCGCAAGGCTGTACGAAATACCGAAAGATGTGCCCGTCTATGTGCATTGTCGTTCCAGCCAGAGATCCTACTACGCAATATGCATACTACAGGGAAACGGATTCAAGAATATCATCAATATCAGCGGTTCTTTCCTGGGGATCAGCCTATACGAATATTTTAATGACAAAATCCAGAGCAGGGAGCCAATCGTAACAGAATACAATTTTGATTGATAGTGAAAGTAGATAGAATTTTCAAATATAGCAAATTAGCCAACAAATGTAGCAAGCAAGTCAATGAAATATTTACGAGGTCTGTTAAAATAAAGACGGAATTTACGATATGTTGTCGCAATATGTCGCCACCGTATTGCGGAAAAAGCAATTGTAATTCAGATTACAGTGTCGGAAACGACCTGAATCGTAATTTTATCTTTTATCTTTTATCGTACTTAGGAGGTTTAGTTATGACAGAAACTAAGAAAACAGCAGAGCGTCTTCCTAATAAGTTTGAGGCCATATTACCGGTTCTCGTGCTTTTGGGGCTGATGCTCTCGAACTACCTGTTCGGGTGGGGCAATGACCCACATATATATGTACTTATAGCCGCTGTCGTCTGTGGCGTTATTGGCAAGCTCTGCAGAGTGCCTTTCAAAGAAATTCTGGCGGCAGGTTTTGATTCTGTAAGCCAGAGTTTGGAAGCCATGTTCATCCTGCTCTTCGTAGGATGTCTGGTAGGATCCTACGAATGGTGCGGCACAATTCCTGCAATCGTATATTACGGTTTGCAGATTTTCACCCCGGCAATTTTCCTTCCGGCAGTCTGCGTTCTGTGTGCCATCGTCGGATTATCCCTGGGCTCTTCTTACACAGTAACTGCAACACTCGGTATTGCGTTTATGAGTATCGGCGCAACGATGGGCATCAGCCCTGCCATGATTGCCGGTGCGGTTCTCTCCGGCGCTTGTACCGGAGACAAATTCTCCCCGTTGTCCGATTCCACCAACCTGGCGGCTGCTTCTTCGCAGACGGGGTTATTTGACCATGTAAAAGCGATGATCGGAACCACATTCCCAGCATTCCTGATTGCACTTGTAATCTTTAGTGTAATGTCCATGACGGGCAAGGCAGGAACTTATGATCCGGAACTGGTAAACGGACTGTCTACAGCAATTGAGGAGAACTTTGAATTTATGAGCCCTATCCTCCTGGCGCCGATCCTGGTTATCATCGTCGTTGCCGTCATTCAAATGCCGGCAATCCCGGGCGTACTCCTGGCATCCGTAACCGGCTGTATCTTTGCCGTGATCTTTCAGGGCGCAAACTTTGCAGAATGTGTCGCCATGGTACACTATGGATACTCTGCTGAGACAGGAAATGAGCTGGCAGACACGCTGCTGAACAGAGGCGGTATGGATTCCATGCTTTGGACCATCAATATGGCATTGATCGCCATCGGCTTTGGCGGAATGTATTCAAGATGCGGCGCTGTAGAGTCGCTGCTGGGCAGCATGATCAAGAAGATCAGAACGCCGTTCCACCTCATGGCTGCGGTCATTCTGACGGCAATGTTCTGTATTCTCACCATGTGCGACCAGTATCTGGGACTGATTATTCCACCATCGATGTACAGAGAAGAGTTCGACAAAATGGGACTTTCCAGAAACTTGCTTTCCAGATGCACTGAAGATGGCGGAACCCTGTTCTCACCACTGGTACCGTGGTCTTCCTGCGGTGTATACCATGCATCCATGCTGGGCGTAAGCACGATGTCGTATCTGCCGTTCTGCTTTACCAACATCCTGAACCCGATCATCTCTCTGGCTACTGCAGCCTGGGGCGGAAATATCATCTATGCAGATGGTTCCCACACAGGGCTCTTCGGTGGAAAGATCAAAGCCGGAAAAGCTGCTGCAGCACCGGCTGAAGAACATGAACTGGCGCTTGCAAGACTTGCTGAACTCAGAAAAGACGGTACTTATAAAGAAATAGGACAGTAAATGATGCTGACATGCAAGATAGAAAAAGCACGCATACCCGTTTTACGGGTATGCGCTTTTTAAAAGAAAGTGAAGGAATGAAGGGCGTATGATTTATAAGGGCATTGTGAAAAAAAGAGACATGAAGAGAAAAATGTTATTATTGACAGGCTGTATGGTGCTGCTGTATATCGAATTTCTGGAAAGAAACTATCTGTACATGGCCATTGCCGTGATCATCGCGCTGGCTGTATTCTTTCGGAAAGAGCACGTGGTATCAGAAAAAGGTGTCTCCATCGAATATGATCTGCTCGGAATGAAGGTGTCCAACAAGTGGACCTGGGACCAGATTACGGCTATCCGTCCCGACTTCAAAAAGGCTAAGCCGAATATACTTCTGGAAATTGCCAAGGATGTGACTATCAGAGCCTTTGTCTTCGAGGAAGAAGACGCCTGGGGCGTTTTGGAACTGGCGAAGAAGATGAATCCGGATATGTATGTGGATGACCGGACAGAGGAAGAACGCAGAGAGGCAGAGGACGAGAGAAACCGAAAAATTGACGAAGCCAGGATGCGAGAGAAACGCGCCAAACAAAAGGCAAAGGAGCGGGCAAGGAAAAGATCCTGAGAAAATATAATTAGAAATAATTGTATAGATTGATGTAAGGTCTGCATATGCAGAGCGTATAAGGAGGAAATATTATGAGCAATGAAGCAAAAGTCGTAATCGTTACAGGTGCATCCGGCGGGATCGGATCGGCAATTGTAAAGAAGTTCTATGAAAACGGATACAGTGTGGCGATGTGTGATATCAATGAAGCTGCACTAAAAGCTGTGGCCGGCGATTTGAATCTTGATGAGGAAAGAATCGCCATTTGTCCGATAAACATCACGGTAGAAGAACAGGTCGTCTCCACCATCGCAGCAGTCAAAGAAAAATTTGGGAAGATTGACGCACTGATCAATGTAGCAGCAATCATCGGTGAGTACGGTGTGACCGTTGACTGCACGCTGGAAAACTTTAAGAAGATTTATGACGTGAACGTATTTGGAACTTTCTCCATGATAAAGCACACTTTGCCAATCATGCTTGAACAGCAACACGGCAATATTGTAAACTTCGGATCTGTTTCCGGTATGAGCGGTTATACCTGTGAAATCGGTTATGGCTCCAGCAAATGGGCAGTAATCGGGATGACGAAGAACGTCGCCAACGAATACGGACAGTATGGAATCCGTTCCAACTCCATTTCACCAGGCTGGGTAAACACGGCGATGTTCAAAAAATCCGTAGAAGATTTCTCGGATATGGAAGATGCCAGCATTACCCTTGGACCTTTGGGACGTCCGGCAGAGCCAGGCGAAATAGCAGACATCGTTTACTTTATGTGCCAGCCGGAAGCCAACTTCCTGAACGGCTCTAACGTTCTTGCAGACGGCGGCATGATGCTGGGTTAATCGGTAAATAAAGAGGGGGAGCTTACGTTATGCTGCTGCAGCATAGAATACCCC
>URXI01000254.1 GCA_900551775.1 uncultured Eubacterium sp.
CGTAGAGCCGGATATGAGCATCGCTATTTTGGGGAAAGACCTTTTGACGGCCATGCTGTACAGTGGTGTCATTCGTGATACGCTGGGGAGCCGCTGCCACTTGCTGATGGTGATGGACAACGAGGCCTACGGCTGCATCCCAGAGGAAGAGGTCAGGCAGGTGCTCATGGAATATGCCGATGAAGTGGCTTTTGTGGACGTCCGCAGTCCGGTGGACAGTTATATTGAAGTCGTCAAGACCATGGGACAGATGGATATGGCGATTAACTGCATAGACAAATTGGGAGCAGAGACACTGAGTATTTTCATGTGCAAGAACAAGGGAACTGTTTATTTCACCGGCCTTGCCAACGGTTATATCAAAGGAATCCTCGTGGCGGAGAGCATTCGCAAAAAGATCCATGCGGTGGATTTGGACCAGTATTCGGCCGAAGAGATTTCTTTTACCATATCAATTCTGAAAAAGGTCAGAAGAGAGCTGGATCTGGTAGATCAGCTTTACAGCAAGTATTCTTTCAGGCAGGATCACAGCAGGCGGATGGCAGGCGTCTTTTCACAGTTTGAAACCAGCCAGGTGGATGATTTTATCTACGCCAGTCACGTGACCAAGACCATGCTGGAAGAAATCATCAACATCTCAAAATACGACTGCAACGTCATCATTCAGGGTGAGACCGGCGTCGGCAAAGAAAAGGTCATGCAGCTGATTCACAAGAACAGTGCGCGCAATGACAAACCGTGTATCAAAGTCAACTGCGCGACCATACAGGAGAACCTGGCGGAATCGGAATTCTTCGGATACGAAGCAGGCGCGTTTACTGGCGCCCAGTCCAGCGGCAAAAAAGGCTACTTCGAGCTTGCCAACAACGGCATCTTGTTTCTGGATGAGATTGGGACGCTGTCTCTTTCCATGCAGTCCAAGCTGCTGCGCGTCCTGCAGGAAAATCAGTTTTACAGAGTGGGCGGAACCAAGCAGATCAACGTCAATGTGCGAGTGATCTGTGCCAACAACATTCCTCTGATGAAGCTGGTGGAGACGGGGAGGTTTCGAGAAGACCTTTACTACCGGCTCAATATCTGCAAGATCAATGTGCCGCCGCTTCGGGACCGTAAGGAAGATGTCTATGTGCTGACAAAAGAGTTTTTGTCAAGATATAATAAGAAGTATGGCGTGCTGAAAGAGATCGACGAGAACGGATACGCAGCGTTGCAGAGCTATGACTGGCCGGGTAACGTAAGAGAATTGGAAAACACCGTTCATCGCATGGTCGTCAGCAGCATGGAAAATTTAATCACAGGCATGGATATCGAATCCCTGCTCAATCAGAATATTTACGAAGACAATATCTTGGATGCCAAAGGCAAATTCCGCAGAGACGGAAAAATCGACTTTGAGCGTGTAATCGAAGAGCAAGAAAAAAAGCTGATTTCCTATGCCCTGAAGAAAGAAGGCACGACGCGGAAAGCAGCCGATTCCCTGGGCATCACCCAGGCAAAATTGATGCGGATCAAGAAAAAATATCAATTATAACTCTAGCTGGTCTTCTGGAGATGATCCTCAGTCACCAGTGACAGGCGGCGGCGCCAGGCCACATAGATGAAAAAGGCGGATACGATGGTCAGCAGAGTGAGACTGATCAGGAAGCTGCCGGGGTTGGTCGACGGTGACCAGCTGCGCAAGTAGAGCAGCCTGCTGCTGACCCAGGCTGCGGCGGCGATCAAAGCCATGGCTGGGTACATGCGGTAGAAGTGGCTTTTGCCGAAAAGAGTATGGACGATGACGGGAAGCACCACGAAGAAGCCGGAAGTGCAAAGGTGGACAAGCAGACTTCCTGTGATGAAAAGACTAGTAAAGTTCTGCGTATTGGCAGCGCACCAGACGGAGATTTCGGCCAAAAAAGTGAGAAAGATGGCGGCGCTGAAAGGACCTTTTCGATCACACCAGTTGCCAAAGAGAATCGGTCCGATCAAAAAGGAAACTTTGTCCAGGTCACTGCTGAGAACCAAAGTTTTGCTGCGGAGGCCGACGTAGCTGCCGTAAAGGGCAAAAGAATCCTCGAAGGCGCAGAAAATCGCCATGCAGACGACAAAGACTGCCAACATGGGAAGTGCAGGATTTTTTACATGGAGAACCTCCTCTTTTGTTTCCTTTGACTGATGGGCGGCGAAATAGATACCCACTGCGGCACCCAGAGGAACGATCATTAGAATAGGTAGAATCTTTCCCCAATAGAGCAGAGAAATCATCAGGCCAGTCACCAGACCTTTGCGATAAGTTTTGATGTTGCCAATAAAGAACGGGATTGCGAGAGCCGCAATAAAAAATAAGTAATCGAACATAAATATCTCCTTCTAACATATATCTCGCTTATATTGTCTATTTTTTGCGCGGAAATTATACGGAGTGTTTTTTTAATTTACGTGACCGAGGAGGTCTGCTGATGAACTACACATACATGGTCCGATGCGCCGATGGAAGTCTTTACACTGGCTGGACCAACGATTTGGGAAAAAGGATAAAATGCCACAATGAAAGAAGGGGCGCCAAGTATACAAAACCGCGCCTTCCGGTGATACTGGTGTACTACGAAGAATTTGACACAAAAGAAGAAGCTATGAGACGAGAGGCTGCCATCAAACGACTTTCGAAGGAAAGGAAGGAACTACTTGTGGCAGAGTTCGCCAAATTATGATAAAATTTAAGAAATGAGGAATAAAAGTGAGGATGAGAAGTTGAAAAAAATATGGACGAAGATTTTAATCTGCTGTATGGTTCTGATGGCAGTGGTGCCATCTGCTGTCATGGCGGATACAGGAATTACGGGCAAGCAGACGATTTCCATCGTGTTTTCCCACGATATGCACTCCCATCTTGAAAAATTTCCCAAGATCAGGACCGTGGTGAAGGAGAAGAAAAAGCAAGACAAAGCGACCTTTGTTCTAGATGCGGGTGATTTTTCTATGGGGACGCCTTATCAGACGATTTTCACATCACAGGCATCGGAACTTCGAATGATGGGTGCCGCAGGTTTTGACGTGACGACCCTGGGCAATCACGAGTTTGACTATCGGTCAAAGGGTCTGGCAAAGATGTTGAACCGGGCAAAGCGAACAAAGGGGAAGCTGCCGCAGCTGGTCATCGCAAATATCGACTGGAAGAAGACTTTGGCGGACCCTGACCTGAAGGAGGACGGAGAGAATCTGAAGGCAGCCTTAGAAAACTACGGATGCCAGGACTATGTCGTGGTAGAACGGGGCGACGCCAAAATTGCGGTCTTTGGCATCTTCGGCAAGGAATCGGCCAGTTATGCGCCGGAAAGCGGGACCTATTTTGAAGATCCTGTCGATACCGCAAAGCAGGTGGTGGATGACATCAAGGCGCACGAAAAGGTCGACATGATCGTCTGCGTCTCACACAGCGGAACCAACGAAGATGACCCTGACAAGTCTGAAGACGAAATTCTGGCGCGAGAAGTTGACGATATCGATTTGATTATCAGCGGACACAGTCACACAGAGCTACCTGAGCCCATCGTGGTGAACGATACCGTCATCGCTTCAGCGGGACAATACAATGATAATCTGGGCAGCGTCACCTTTACGTACAAAGACGGGAAGTATCAGATGGACAAATACGAGCTGGTGCCTCTGGATAGCAAGGTAAAGGATGATCGGCGAATCCTCGCTCTGGAGGAGGAATTTAAGGATTTGGTCGATGATGAATATTTCTCAAAGTTCGGCTACAGCTGGGACAGCGTTTTGACCCGCAACAAGATAGACTTTACGGGAATTGATACCTTCGGATCGGAGCAGGGTGAAGACACCCTGGGCAATCTCATCGCTGACTCCTATATTTACGGTGTCAGACAGGCGGAAGGACGGGATTATGAAACGGTCGATGTGGCCGTAGCTCCTTCCGGCGTCATCAGAGGGTCCTTTGATCGAGGCAGGATCACCACTGCCGATGCGTTTAATGCGTTATCACTAGGCACCGGCAAAGATGGCATTGCCGGTTATCCTCTGGTCAGTGTGTATCTGACGGGGGCGGAACTGAAGCTGGCGGCAGAGATTGACATCTCTATTTCCCCAATTATGCAGCCGGCCAGACTCTATTTCAGCGGACTGCATTACACCTATAATCCCCACAGGCTGATTTTGAATCGGGCTTATGACATTATAATGGCAGATAAAGACGGCAAGCTGGCAGAACCTGAGGATGAGAAGCTGTACCGGGTGGTAGCGGACCTGTATTCTGCCCAGATGCTGGGAACGGTTAATTCCATGTCTTACGGCTTGCTGTCCGTAACACCGAAGGACAAGGATGGCAACGAAATCGAAAACTTCGAAGATCACATCATATATAATAAAAATGGAAGCGAACTGAAAGAGTGGTATGCGCTGGCTTCCTATCTGGATGATTTTTCGGGCGGTCAGGTGCCGGAGAAATACAGCCAGGCCGAAGGCCGCAAAGTGCTGGAGAACAGCTGGAGCCCGATCAAGCTGCTCAAGAGTCCGAATAAATTTTTCTGGATCATCATCGCGGCGGCGGCTCTGGTGCTGTCAGTGCTGGCACTGATCATCATTCTGATTGTCAAGCTAGTCAGAAGGATTCGCTACGGGAAAGGGACGATTCGCAAGAAGGATATGATGTTCTCAAGGCGGTAAGAGAGTGTACCCCCGCAAACAGCAAAAATTGCTGCTTGCGGGGTATTTTTTTTGTCCCCAGGGCATCCCACATCCCAATTTGATGCGGTGTACCCCTCGATTTTTGCCAAAAAGACGTTTTTTGCCGAATTGGAAAAAAGTTTTTGAGCAAGTGTTTGCAATGGTTACAGAGGTTTTCGTGGAAAAATCCTGCCGAAATTGAGTAATAATTGGCTGAATTTCAATGGTTACAAAAGTTTTTCCAAAATGGCATTTTTTTGTGATTTTAGCAAAAAATAGTGCGATGTGGTGTCGATTTGGGTCACAGAGCTGACGCAGTATTACCTCTAAACAACAAAATAACCCCCATCCCCATCCCTGCAATGCAAATTCGGCTGATTTTGAATATAATGTATTATCTGAAAAAAATACTTGAAAAATCATATGGGGGGGGGGTTATACTATAAGTGTATAAAACACGGTATAAACTTGTCGAGGGACAAGATATACAATAAAACAATCCCCTCGGAAGCATCTCTTGTGTGGTGACGGATAGCTGCCCAAGCCTCACAAGGATGTTTTCCTAAGGAAAGACATATTTTTATATGTCTATGTTAAGGAGGAAAATGAATGAAGAAATTATTGAGCACATTTCTGATTGTTGCTATGGTTCTCTGCTTCATGCCGACGATGGCATTTGCGGCAGTCAGCGGCATTACTATCGATACAAACTACGATGTAACGATTGCTGGCGTTGAAGCAAGTAAGTCAGCATCTATCACAGTAGGTTCCGCTAGTGCAGAATATACAACAGAGGCTGGTAAACTGAAGGCATCAGATAAAACAAAGGCAAAATCTGTTTGGGATGCAGTAGCGGCACATGCAACAAAGACTACACCTGCATCTCCGGTTACGACCATTGCTAACGGTGCATATGGAGAAGCAACAAAGGGAAAGCTTACGGTATATTTACCGGCAGGCACGTCTTATGTCATTGGTTCTGATCAATATACATTGACAGAGCATGCAACAATTACGTTTGCAAGCAACTTAAATATTACAAAGAGATCCTTGAATGATAATAACTTTACCAGTTATTTGGTAAAAGCAATTAATGCAACAACAGCAAAAATTGCTATCACCGTAACTTTCCAGTCATCTGGCGGTGGCGGTTCTGTAACTCCGCCGACAACGGATGATCCGAAGCGTTTTAAGAAATTAAAAAAGGTGCTCCTCGATACGGGGAAAGGTATGCGTGAGCTTGAGGTTGTACAGGTAAAGTTTTTTAAAAATCTTGTGATTTTAAAGTTTCGCGGCTGTGATAAGATTGAAGATGTGATGGGATTTAAGGGCAGGGAGCTGTATGTGACGCGTGAAAATGCCGCTGGTGTCCCGGGAGGATGCGGTCAGCCTGGAGGAGGACGAGTACTATATCGCGGATCTGATCGGTATGAAAGTTTTTTTGGAGGATGGATCGTATCTGGGAACTCTGGATGACGTTTTGCAGACGGGTGCGAATGACGTATACGAGGTTCATATGGAGGATGGGCGCGAAGTGCTGATTCCTGCGATACGCCAGTGCATCCTCGCTGTTGATATAGAAGAGGAAAAGATGA
>URXI01000255.1 GCA_900551775.1 uncultured Eubacterium sp.
CGCCGTTTTTCCGTTGATGCAGGCAGCTTTTTTACTCTCGCGCCTTCAGCACTTCCGCTGGCGATACCTTTTCAAGATGCTGCATCAGGATCGTTCTGATCAGCAGATATCCCAGGAGGATGCCGCCATAGACCACTGCATATAGCGCCGGCGGCAACCAAAAAGAAATTGCCGCCAAGATAGAGCTTGCGGATTTCCCCGCGTCGATAGCCGAAGATTTTCATCAGGGAAATGCTGGAGGCTGAACGATCTGTCATGACTTTCATCATTTGATACAGGACGATCAGGAAGATCAAAGCGGCGGCCCCTGTCAGCATAGACATCAGGGGGAGCATGATTTTCATAAAGATTTCAGAACTCTTTTTAACGTCTTCTCTGTTGGATACTGAATAAAGGCTGCTGCTGCCTGCGTCCAGGGCATGATCTGCATAGACCACATTGTAGTAGTCCCTTTCCTGCTCGAAAAGGGTGCGCATGCTGCCAGCATCCATGAAGCAAGTGAGACCAACAGAGTAAGGAATGATTTCTTTTACAACAAAGCTGTACTCTTTTTCTCTAACCTCATCCCTGAAGAAGACCTTTTGACCGACAGAAAGACCATACTTTTCTGTTAATGTTATTTAAAAAGGCCGTTTCGGCCCTTAGTAGTTAAATGTTACGTTCTGCCAACAGGGACAGCATGCCGCCCCGCAGGAACCTGGTAACGATTTTCAGCTGTTCTTTAGCCCGCCCTTCGTCAAAGTCATGGGAGAGGATGTGAATGACAGAATCAATGAGCACATGAGAAATCCAGTGAATCGTGCACTGGTTAAATGTGGCATCTGCCTTAGCTCCTGGTGCCAGAACACCGAGCAGCATTATAGTCTGGCGATCCATCAGTTGCGTAAGCCGGTCAAAAAAATCTTGGACGACCGGATGATTACGATTTTCTAAAACAATATGGCAAAGGGGCTTATTGCGATAGTAAAATGAAAGAAATTCTTCGCCAGCCCGCAGGTCTTCACTTTCATCGGCGATCAGTTCACGCCCAGGACTTGAAAGTTCTGTCTCATAATGCGCTTTCATCAAAGTGAGGATGCCTTCTGTTACAGGTGTTACGGCATTGGCAAACAGATCCTCTTTGTCATTGAAGAAAAAGTAAAGAGCACCGGTAGTCACCCCTGCCTTTGCACAGATTCTGCGCAGAGAAGACTTCTGAAAGCCGTATTCTGCAAACTCAGAGAATGCAGCGGAAGTAATCTGCCCGTGGAACACCGTTTGCAAAGGCCGATCGGTTATGGTAAAATGTAGATAAATTTTAGATGAAAGAAGGGGAAGTGATGATGAACAAGGAAGTTTTGGATTTTGTTGTTGAAAAGACCAACGAACTGATTAATGCGGCGACCTGCAGTCCGGAGACGAAGGCGGCAGCAGAAAACTGGCTGGCAGCCGTCGGAACGGAGAATGAGGCTGAGGAAACAAAGAAGTATGTAGCGGAATTGGAAGAAGACATCATGCCAATTGATACTTTAATTGCCTTTGCGGAGTCTGATGCAGGAGCCCAGGTCTTTGGTGCAGATGCGCTGGGAGTAGCTGCCCATGCAAAAGAAATCAAAGCTGCGGGAGCGAAATATTGCGACTGCCCGGCATGTAATGCTGTTGCAGAGATTCTTGAAAAGAAAGACTTGCTCCTCAAATAAGATGAACTATCTAACGAAGCATCAATCGTAAGCGGTTGGTGCTTTGCTTATAATTAAGTTAGGTATCATTTCCATGTTTTGATCGCCAATGGCATAAATAATGATCACAGAGCTGCAAGAAGTGGTATAATGAACGCAATGATCTAGGCAGCTTCGCTGAAAGGAGGCGTTCATTGAATCATGCCTTTCGATTGTATTTTTAAAGGAATAGTCATGGTATAATAGTTCCACGATCTTACGGCGTTGCCGCAATGAAGGAACTATTGAATCATGCCTTTCGATTGTATTTTCAAAGGTATAGTCATGGTATAATGAAAGCATAATCTTATAAAGTTGCCGGCAAGGTTGGTATTATTGAAACCTTGTATTAGATAGAAAGAAGGTTCGACTATGTGGCACGTAGAAACAGATTACTTCGCCCTGGCGGTGTTTCTCATCATGCTGATCAAAAAGCGCCGTATCAAGATGGATATCAACTTTCAGGATAATGTGTTTTCCATGGTCTTGATTCTGAGCATCATCAGCGTGACTGTGGATATCATAGCTTCGACAGTGATGAATGATGTTACGAATTGGTGGATTTATCAATTAATCATGACGGTATATGTCGTCACCATACCGATGCTGGCGGCCGTTTGGGTATGCTACACTGTGACACTGATTTACCATGACAGCATCAAAAAAGTGAAATGTATGATAGCCGCCGTACTGACACCGTTTTTAATTTATATGGTATTGGCACTTTCCAATCCAGTAACGAGTTGGTTCTTTCACTTGACAAAAGATATTGAGTACGCGCGCGGCCCGCTGTTTATCCCGGTCGGTGTTGGGTTGATTATGGTCTATTCCATCGTGGGGATTGTGCTCGTCTTGTGGAATAGGGAGAGAATAGAACCAAAATCCAATATCCTGCTGCTGATATCGTTTTTTGCTGTATCTGCAATTTCAATATGGATACAGCTGGCGAATCCGGGTTGGCTAATTATCAACGCTGCTTATGCCGTGGTATATGTTTTTTGTGACATGACCATAGAAGAACAGCGGAGAAATTTCCTGTATGAACAGATTAACAGACAGAATCAGTCTTTGGAGGAGGCGGTAAAAAAGGCTGAGATTGCGAATACGGCAAAGTCTGACTTTTTGGCAAAGATGAGTCACGACATGCGGACGCCAATGAATGCCATCATCGGGTTATCCAATCTGGCGGCTGACACAGAGGAGGTGTCAGAGTTAAAAGACTATATGACAAAGATTCATACATCGGGAAAACAACTGCTGAGTCTGATCAACGATGTATTGGACGTAAACCGCATTGAAAATGGAAAGCTGGAAATCCATCGGGAATCTATCATGCTTTCTGACCTACTTCAGCAGTGCGCCATCTCGAGCCAGATTGTGGCTGAGGAAAAAGGCGTCATCTTTCGAATGGAAAAGAAAAACTTTGCAGACGCCCTTGTCCACGTAGATACTGTTAAAATCATGAAGATCCTCACCAATCTGCTTTCGAATGCCGTGAAATTTACGCCAAAGGGAGGGCGCGTAACTTTGTCTGTAGAAAAAGTAGATGACGGAGGAACTGCTGTACCATATCGCATATCCATCGCAGACACAGGTATTGGCATGAGTGAGGAATTCATCACCCATATCTTCGAGCCTTTCACACAGGAAAAAAGAGAATATGTTACAAACTACACTGGCACAGGTCTGGGGATGACCATTGTAAAAGAACTGACAGACTTCCTCGGTTGCAGCATAGAAATACATAGTCAGCCTGGAAAAGGCACGGAAATCATTCTGGATATCAGTTTCCCATTGGCAGAAGAACAGACTGTGCCTGGGAGGGGATCCATTGAAACAGAGGAAACCGTTGGTGAGCGAATTTTAGTAGCGGAGGATCATCCGCTGAATAGAGAAATCATAGCGAAGCTGTTAAAGAAAGCAGGCTACCAAGTGGATATGGCGGAGAATGGAACAAGGTGTGTCGACCTGTTTCAAAGCCACGAAGCGGGATACTACGATTTGATCTTAATGGATATCCGTATGCCGGAAATGGATGGTCTGACAGCAGCAAAAACGATCCGTCATCTGGGAACAAAAGACGCTGTATCGATACCTATCGTAGCCATGACTGCAAATGCTTTTGACCAGGACATCGAGAATTCTATGGCGGCGGGGATGAATGCGCATCTTTCAAAGCCAGTTGAACCAGGCCTGCTGCAGGCAGTGCTAAAGCAGCAAATGCGTCAGAAATAATAATGATGAGATCAAAATAGAAACAGGAGTGATGAGATGAACCAAAAAATAGCAGTAGTAACAGGAGCTTCAAAGGGAATTGGATTTTCCATCGCCAAGGCTTTGCTGACAGAAGGATATACGGTCTACGGGCTTTCCCGAAAGCCTGGCAGCCTGGAGAGTGTGAGATGGATGACTTGCGATGTGACGGAGCAAGAAAGCGTAGAGCGGATATTTGCCCAGATCATGGAGGAGGCAGGGCGAGTGGATTTGCTGGTCTGCAATGCGGGCATCGGCATTTCGGGAGCGGCGGAATTTACCTCGGCTGAAGATTATACACGTCAGATGGAGGTCAACTTTGCGGGCACAGTCTGCTGTGCTTTGCAGGCCGTGCCTTTGATGCGTGAGCAGAGAGCCGGCAGGATACTCTTCATTTCGTCACTGGCGGCAATTTTTCCCCTTCCGTTTCAAAGCTTTTATTCGGCCAGCAAAGCAGCAGTCAATGCTTTCAGCGACGCGCTGGGACTTGAACTGCGACCCTTTGGAGTGGAGACCAGCACTTTGATGCTCAACGATGTGAAGACAGAATTCACCGACAACCGCCGAAAAACTGCAGAGGGAGACGACGTTTATGATGGCAGAATCAGCGCATCTGTAGGGAAGATGGAAAAGTCAGAACGAAGCGGCATGTCACCTGATCAAGTAGCAGAGACGGCCTGCGGTCTGCTGAGGCGCAGACATCTGCCCTCTCATAAGATTGTGGGTATATCTAACGAATTTCTCGGATTTTTGTGCCGCATATTGCCGACAAACCTGATGCTGTATCTGCTGGGAAAAATCTACGGCTGATGATTACGAAAGGAGCAGGGTATGACGCTTTACCCATGGTATGTATTTATTACGGTAGCAGAACAAAAAAGTTTTGTAAAAGCTGCCCGCATATTGAACGTTACACAATCAGCTGTCAGCCACACCATCGCGAAGCTGGAATCTGAGTACGGTTATTTCCTCTTTGTCCGAAACAGAAACAACGTGGAACTGACCACAAACGGAAAGCTGATGATGCCCTATGTGCGCAACCTGCTCGCATGTATGGAGTCTTTGGACCAGGAAATCGCCAACCTGGGCAATATCAGCAAAGGACAGGTGAAGGTCGCAGCTTTCAACAGCGCAACCCTGTCCTGGATTCCAGAGATTTTGAAGGAATTTCAGAAGGAGTATCCCGGCATCAGAGTGATTGTAAGGCAGGCAGGGGATAAGAATATCCAACGCATGATTCAGGCAGGGGAAGTGGACCTGGCCTTTGTCTCCAAGGATATGATTGATCACGATACCCTGTTTTTTCCGCTGCACAAGACGCCCCTGGTCTGCCTGACACCGAGGGAGTATACGCCGATCAACGGCAAGAGTATTACGGCAGAAGATTTGAGAGGAAAGCCTTTGATTCTCCAATCAGAGGGATATGATACAGAGATGATTAAATTCTTACGACAAAACAAACTGCCCGTCAAAGCTGATTTTCGAATTGAAGTAGATGCGACTTGCCATGCCTATGTGGAGAAAGGCTTTGGCTTCTGCATCGCACCGCTGATGACCTTTCAATGTAATCCGAGGGACGTAAGCGTGTGGCCTATCGAGCCTGCCTATATGCGCATCATCGGTCTGGTGACCGTCTTTCCCGATTTTATTTCTCCCGCTGCCAGTCTGTTCAGAGATCATATTATCAGATATATGTCAGATTCACAGCTGATGAATGTATAAAGTTATATAAAAACTGCTTCAGTTTAAGCCGCTGAGGCAGTTTTTTTGTCCTCAAAAGAGCGATGCATGAGAATTTGCTCAACTTAGCATGATTTCCTGATGTATTTGGCGGCGAGCGATTCGCACGGGTGCGTTACGCAAGATTGGATAAAATCGCTCTTTCGGTTACGGAAACTGCCCGGTCAAAGGCGGTTTTGCGTAACTGCAGCCGCCTGGGCAAAGGTGAGTTAAGCAGATTGGACTGATTTGGGGAGTTTTGTTAAGCAGCCCCGGCTGTGCGCCCGCAAATGCGTAACTGTTGCACGATAGAGCGCCATGTCTGAGTCAATAGTTGAGTAATTGCTCATGTTTACATGGCTATAAATGCGCTTTTCTACAACCGAAACTGCGCTTATAATGATAACAACAGAAGATTCAGATAATTGGACTGAAAACACATTTACCAAGGAGGTTATGATTATGAGTAAATTTGCAAAAAGAGTTTCTGTTATGGAAGAAGAGGTGAGAAACCTGAAGGTTCTGACGGAGTCCCTGGTTTCGCCGGACATCATCTCTTTTGCCGGGGGCGCGCCGG
>URXI01000256.1 GCA_900551775.1 uncultured Eubacterium sp.
TACAAGTTCGAGCTGCCTTCTGCGGATTAGGTGCGCGGGAAAGAGTAAGTTCAACAATCTATGCAGATTGATTGCCATTTACCTGAAAGAAAATGAGCAGAGGGTACGGGCTTGTAAGTATCATTTATTTCTGTTATCATGTCAGTGTGAACAAATAGGGATCGCCGTAATTCCGGCGGTCCCTATTCCTATGTCCACGGGCTATCGTTTCGTTAGAATAATTGCCCAAAACTTGGAAATAATGATTGCAAGGCGGTGAGGTCATGGCAGAAAAACATCAGGTTGATAAAAGCATCGACGAACTGGTTGATATTCGTGATGTAAAGCTGGATAGCAGCTTGGGACAAGCGGAACGCATCCAGTCATTTCTTCAGCAAATCAAAAATCCCTACTGCTTCAGAGTGGGAGATGTTGTTGTCAATGTGGCCTATACAGAGGGTGGTCCAACCCTAAACGACTGCTTTGCTGATATGCTGTCGCTCCTGTGAGGATTTACCTGAAAATGCGGCTGGACTTTTTTGACCCGCTGTGGTAAACTGAGCATGGACAAAATCAGTGAAACTCCAGTCGTCATGATGGCCTGGCCGTCAATATCTCGACAGGAGCGGTAGCTATGCTAAATGCAGATATGATTTATGAAGCCGCCGACTACCTTAGACTTTCTAAGGAAGATGGCGACTTTTCTTTATCCAATGATAAGCTGGAGAGCGACAGTATTTCCAGCCAACGGGCTATAATCGAACGATTTGTCGCTCAAAATCCGAATATCAAGCTGGTAGCGGAGTTTTGTGATGACGGTTATACCGGAACAAATTTTGATCGTCCGGACTTCCAGAGAATGATGGAAGCTGTTAAGGCCGGTAAAATCAACTGTGTTATCGTGAAAGACCTTTCTCGGTTTGGTCGTGACTACATTGACGCAGGAAAATACATTGAGAAGATTTTTCCTCAGCTCGGTGTACGCTTTATCGCAGTCAACGACAACTACGACAGCTTAAATCATTCCACCGGGGACAGCCTTGTTCTGCCCGTAAAAAATTTCCTGAATGACTCATACAGCAGAGACATCTCCATCAAGGTGCGGAGTAGTTTTGAAAGCCGTCGCCAAGACGGCGAGTTCATTGCCAATTATACAGCTTACGGTTATCTGCGCGACCCGGAAAATAAAAATAAGCTGGTTATAGACGAGGTGGCCGGTGAATATGTGCGCGAGATCTTTCAGTGGAAGATTGAGGGCATGAGCCCTGTCACCATTGCTGAGAAGCTGAACGGCCGCGGGGTCCTGCCACCGTCAGAGTATAAACGCTCCATTGGGATCAAATACAAAACCGCCTTTCAGACCAGTAGCCGGAGCAAATGGAGTCCGAAAGCGGTGATCCGTATTCTGACCAACGAGCTCTACACGGGTGTTCTGATCCAAGGCCGCCGCACAACTCCAAACTATAAAGTAAAAAAAGTTATCATCAAGGACAAGAGTGAGTGGAGCCGTATCGAGAACGCTCATGAGGCGATTATCCCAGCCCGGGAGTTCCAATTAGTGCAGCGGCTGATGCAGGAGGATGGCCGTCGGGCACCAGGCTCCGATACGGTATATCCTCTGTCCGGGCGTGTCTTCTGCGGGACTTGCGGCGCACTGGCAAAGCGGAAATCCGTCTCTTATAACGGGAAAAAATATGCCTACTACGCCTGTCCCACAGCGAAAAAAACGGGAGGATGTGAGGGGCGGAACATTTCGGAGCGAGAGCTGGAAACGGCTGTCCTTACTACACTTCAATCTGAGATCAAACTGATTTTGGATGTAGACCGGGCTCTGGGGCAGGTTGAAGCATTGGCCTGGGAGCGTCGGGAGATTATGCGTCTGGAAGCGGCTATTTCTGCACAGGAAGCTGAAATTGCCAAATATAGAACGCTGAAAACCAGCGTTTACGAGGATCTTCGAGACGGGCTGATCACCCAAGATGAGTTTCTACACATGAAGCAGGACTTTTCTGAAAGGATTTCTTTCATCGAAGATGATATTTCGGGTTTGAAAACAGAGCTGGATGCCGTCCGAGCTGGTCTTGTCAACCAGACGGGGTGGCTGGCTCAATTCCGTCAATATCGAAATCTTGCCAAGCTCACTCGCACGGTGGTCGTCAATCTGATTGACAAAATCCACATTTATCCCGATAAAAAGATTACCGTCACCTTGCTTTGCAAGGACCAACTGACCGATGTGATTGCGTTCCTGCGGGAACAGGTGCAGACACAGCACGCCGCTGAAAAGGAGGCGGGTTGAGCATGGCCAGGAAGAAAAGAGTCCACGCATCCCCCATGCGCCCGGAGATCCAAGGGGCTTTATGGGTCGCCGGGCTTTATGGCCGCCTATCCGTGCTGGACAACGGCAAAGTGGATGGGGAGCCGATTGAAAGCCAGATCGCCATCATAGAGCAGTATGTCGCCGGTCATCCGGAATTGAAGATCGTAGAGCGGTATATCGACAACGGTTATACTGGGACAAATTTTGATCGTCCGAACTGGGAGCGAATGATGGCGGATGTTAAGTCCGGGCGGATTAACTGCATTATCGTCAAGGACCTTTCCCGCTTGGGCCGCAACTATATTGAGACGGGCCGTTTTTTGGAACGGATTTGTCCAAAGCTGGGTATCCGCTTCATCTCGGTGAACGATAACTATGATACGGCGGAGATCAAATCACAGGACGAATTTGCCGCGTCTCTGAAAAATATCGTAAATGACTACTATGCAAAAGATATTTCCCTGAAATCTGGCAGCGCCTTAAAAGCCAAACGGCAAAGAGGAGAATATATCGGTAGCTATGCCCCTCACGGCTATCTGAAAGACCCCTCAAACAAAAACCACCTGATTATCAACCCTGAAACCGCGCCGGTCATCCAGCAGATTTATCAATGGCGCGCCGAAGGGCTCGGATACGGGACAATCACACGAATGCTCAATGAGCGTGGTATTCCATCGCCGGGCCGCTATCGGTTTGAACACGGGATTGTTACCAATAACAACAAAAAAGGCAGCTCTCTTCTGTGGAATCGCCATGCACTCACCGATATTCTCCGCAACATTGTCTATATCGGACACTTGGCTCAAGGAAAATGTACGGCAAGTCTGGCCCGCGGCATACCCGTCCATCGCACACCGGAGTCTGAATGGGATATTGCCTACCATACGCATGATCCGATTATTACCGAGGAGCTTTTCAATCAGGTACAAGAAATCAACCGTTCGCGGGCAGATGCCTATAATGCCAATTATGGAGCCTGCAGCCACCTCCCCAAGGGTGATAACCCCTATCGGGAAAGACTGGTCTGTGCGGACTGCGGGACACAAATGAAGCTATATCGCAATCTAAGCAAAAACCATAAAAAGGCCTACTTCACTTATATCTGCCCCACCTACGAGGAACATCAGGAACTGCGATGCACCAAAAAGACGATACGCAGTAACGCTTTAGATGCCATGGTGTTAAAGACACTGAAAATACAGATGGAGCTCTTTTGCGATGCGCAACAAGTGCTGGAGCGGCTATCAAAGAAACAACCGAAGTTCCCTGCCCATACCGAAGAAAATGAATTGCAGCAGCTCGAACAGCAAGTTAAGCGGAAACAAGGGTATGCGACATCGCTTTATGCCGATTATCGGACGGGGCTTCTGACGCGGGAGGAATACACATTTGCCCGTGGCAAATACCAGGAAGAAGTAGCTGCCTTACAGGGGCGGATCAGCCAGCTCCAAGAGCGGCTTACCCTTACAAGCCAAGTGTCGGATTGTGCTAAAAGCTGGATGGCTCTGATTGAACAATACAAAAGTGCTGAAATCGTGTCCAGAGAATTGGTCACAGCATTTATCAGTGAGATCCGGCTGTCCGCTGACGGCTCCATCAAAGTCTCGTTCTTGTTCCAGGATGAATTATCTCGCATCCGGGCGCACTGCAAGGCTGTGGAAAGCGAGGTGGCATAGCATGACGGATACGCCTGCCGCTTACCTGCGGACTTCCCTGGAGGACTTTAACCGTGCTCATGGCCTTGCCGACCAAAGCCAGTCTATTAGCAACCAGCGGAAGGTAATTTTAGAATATGTTCAGCATAATCCAGAGTTTTCTGAAGTTCAAATCAGAGAGTTCATCGACGATGGGCTGACAGGTACCAACACGGACCGGCCGCAGTTTCAGGCGATGATCGAAGCTGCACGGCGCGGTGAGGTCAAGTGTATCATCGTCAAAGACCTTTCTCGATTTGGCAGAAACTATCTGGATGTGGGCGACTATCTGGAGCACATCTTCCCCTTTTTGGGGGTCAGGGTCATCGCGGTCAACGATGGCTATGACAGCAAACAGTATGAGGGCAAAACCGGCGGGATGGATATTGCCTTTCGCAATTTCATGTACGAAAATTACAGCCGAGATCTTTCCATCAAGGTCCGTTCCGCAATGCACTCCCGCATGAAAAAGGGGCGGTTTGTCAATCATGTTCCCTACGGTTATCAAAAAGCCCCGGGTGACAAGCATTTAATGGTGCCTGATCCAAACACAGCCCCCATTGTCCGCGAGATTTTCCAATCAATCATCAGGGGCAAAAGCACCTCTCAAATCGCAAAGGAATTGAACACCCGCGGTGTGCTTACGCCACTGGCCTATAAACAGCACCGTTTGAAGCCAGCGTGCCAAAATCGGGAGTTGATGTGGTCGCATATCACTGTGCTGAACATCTTAAAAAACGATAAATATACCGGGGTGATGACCAATCACACACGAGAGAGCCGGTATATGCGCGACAAAAACCAGCGCCGGGTCCCCCGCGAAGAATGGATCATCACCGAAAATACGCACGAAGCCCTTGTAACGAAAGAAGAATTTGACGCCGCCCACGCCATGATAAGGGCGCTAAAAAGACCCGAGCGAAAATCTCCGCCTGTGATACAGTGTTCTATTGCGGGCATTGTGGCAGGAAATTGAGGAAGTCTCATGGCCTTGATACCTATTTCGCGTGTGACACCCAGTTATACCAGGAAAACGCCACCTGCTCAAATATCCGATGGAGCAAAACAGATTTAGAGGCCGTCATGCTGCCGGTCTATAAGGCCCAGTTGTATTTGCTCGGAGAGCGGGCAAAAGAGCTGGCGCTTCAAGGCGACGGCCACCCAAATGAAAACTGGCCAGAGATGGTAGGAAAAATTGATCGTGAGATTGCCGCTTGCCAAGCGCAAAAAGTCCAATACTACGAAGCATACCGCAACGGCGACTTAGATCGGGGGGCTTTTGTAGAACAAAAGGCCGCCCTGGCCATAAGAATTGAACACCTCCAAGGCGAGCGCACGGAAATTGAACTGAAGCGCCAGGCACAACGGACACAGATTGAGGCGCGAGAGTCTGCCAAGCGGGAGCTGTCCCAATACCTTTATGCCACACATCTGGATGGGGCGCTCCTGACGGAGAGTATGTACCAAGCGATTGACCGCGTAAAAGTTTTTAGCAATGAGCGTATTGAAATCCGATGGAAGTTTGAAGACCTGTTTGCGGGACAAGGTTACCGAGAAAGGAAAGCTGTATGAGGGTCGCATTATATATACGAATTGCAAACGACAACACCGGGGATGCGATTTCGTATCAAGAGCAGGAATTGAGGCGCTGGTCAAACGAGCACGGGCATGAGGTTGTAGAGGTTTTCAAGGATAATGCCCCAGGAGTTCTTGCGGAATGTTTTGAACTTCAAAGGCTGCTCGCCCAGCTGGATGCTCACACCTTTGATGGCGTTGTCGTTCGTGGATTGAATAGGCTGGCGAGGAGCTATTACGATTTCCCACAGCTTGCTGATAAGTTTCAGAAAGCCGGAGTTAAAATCATCGTCCCCTATGATACCGACGATGCCTTTGCGGAGTGTGAGACGGGTTTCCATATTTTGAATGCGCTAAAGGCAACCTGGGAACGCGCATGAAGGTAGCGCAAAAATCAAGCAGGAAGCAGCGGTGCAGCGCACCAAAAATTTTATGTTTTACTTGACACATTAGGACGACCTGGGCCGGGTGGTAATCCCCAAGGAGATCCGGCGCACCATGCGGATCCGGGAGGGCGATCCATTGGAAATCTACACCAGCCGCGAGGGTGAGGTCATCTTCAAGAAATACTCGCTGCTGGGCGGTGTGGAGGACTTCGCCGCGGAGCTCTGCGAGACCATGAGCCGGTCCACCGGCAGCGTCTGCGCCGTCACGGACCG
>URXI01000257.1 GCA_900551775.1 uncultured Eubacterium sp.
TGCCAGAAACAGTCTCTCTACTGCCGCCTGCGCAGCTCCCCGGTTGTCCACAAGTACACTGTCACATGGAACATCTTCCAGATTACGATCGATCAGCACAACTGGTTTTCCCACATGTAAAAATCTCTCCAGATGCTTTCCTGATTTGCCGGACGGCATCAAGATCAGTCCGTCCACCCTGCGTCGAAACAAAAACTCTACCGCTTCCGCTTCCCGTGCCGCATCTGTTCTACAGTCACAGATCATCGTTGCATATCCATGATTTCGAAGCACATCTTCCACTTCTGTAATAATCTCTGCACAGAAAATGTTGTTCAGCTCCGGAATGATGATCCCAATCGTCTTTGTCCGGTTTGTCTTTAAACCTCTCGCTACCTCGTTTACCTCGAAATCCAATTCGTCAATTGCCGCCTCAATTTTGATCCGGTTTTTCTCCCGGACATTTCCCCCATTTAAATAAGAAGAAATCGTTGCCAGTCCCAGTCCTGTCACTCTCGCGATGTCTTTCATCGTCGCTCCCATTGATGCTTTCCGCCTTCCTTACTACATCTATGTGGAACTACTGTACCTTTCCTGTACATCCACACATCTTCATTCGCAGTATGGTCTGTTCTTTTACGGCTTTCATTGCTGCAATTCCCAGTTTTTTCGGATCAAAGGTCTCCGGATTCTCTTTCAGCAACTGTTTTTCAGCATCTGTGTATGCTACACGCAATTCTGTCGCAAAATTCACTTTACACATCCCGCGCTGTACACATTCTACCACATCTTCTTCGCTGAGTCCACTTGCACCGTGAAGTACCAGTGGTACAGAAACAACCTTTTTACAATCTGAAACCCTTTCTTTATCCAACACTGGAGTTCCCGCATAAAATCCATGAGCTGTACCGATCGCGATCGCCAGAGAAGAAACACCCGTTCTTTCCACAAATTCTTTTGCCTCTTCAGGATCTGTATTATGATCCGCTTCTGCCTCCAGATCATCTTCTTTCCCGCCTACTTTTCCAAGCTCCGCTTCCACCGGAACTCCATAGGCCCTGGCTACCTCAACCACTTTTTTTGTCAGTGCCACATTTTCTTCAAATGTTTCATGGGATCCATCGATCATCACAGAAGTATATCCGGCTTTCATCGCCTGTACAGCCAGCTCAAAGCCGTTGCCGTGATCCAGATGAAGACAGACCGGAATATCGGTCTTAGAAGCCTCTGCTTTTACAATTGCTGCAAATGTTTCCAAAGATCCATACTTGACCGTAGATGGAGTAGTCTGCAGCATAACCGGCGAGCGCATCTCTTCTGCCGCCGCGATCACAGCTTTTGCCATCTCCATATTTTCTACATTGAATGCTCCCACTGCATACCCGCCTTTTTGTGCGTCTGAAAGCATTTTTTCCGACGTTACTAATGGCATATCTCTTTCCTCCTTTTCCTTAACCGAAACGGCTTGCCAAAGGTAGCGGCAAACTATGAAAGTATGTTCCGTGGGCTTGTGAAAAAGTACAACAAGAACCATGAGGAAGCATTACCGAATGTAACAACGCCGCACACCTTACGTCATACGTTCTGTACCAATTTAGCAAACGCCGGAATGAACCCGAAAGCATTACAGTATATCATGGGACATTCCAACATCAACATGACGCTGAACTATTACGCTCATGCCACTTCTGACAGCGCATTAGCGGAAATGGAACGGCTGATTGCGTAGTAGTAAATAGAGGTTTTACTACTCTTTCTACTACCTTTGAACGCAGAAACATGAGGGGATATAAGAATATTTGAAAACTTCTTCCGATATGAAAAGTGCCGGAAAGCCTGTAAATACAGGCTATACCGGCATATAAGAACTTATAAAGAGATAATCAAAAAGTATAGTTTAATTTAACATAAAATAACCAAAGGAGTAATGATAGTTGTAGTATGCAGATCGCGGGTACTCCGATGGTGAACTTCTTATGTTTAGTTTTGTGCCGGAAAATTCTCATTGCCAGTAATGCGCCGACAGAACCGCCGAGCAAAGCAAATAACAAAAGAGTTGATTCTGAGACTCGCCAGTTGCCTCTTTTCGCCTTCCACTTGTCTGCGCCGTAGAGGCTGAAGGCGAGGATATTTATAAAAACAAAGTAAATCAATATTGCCATAAATTCCTCCTATTGACTCCTATTGTACCATTTTTCCAACATCTTGTCATTAGAACACTGTAAATCAACACGGCAAACGCAGGTGCAGTTTTTACTGTATAGCGGTTTTTTTAAAATTGAGTATAATTTTTTAGAAAAAAATGTAAATATCGTTGAGCTTGGAGCGATTTTATGTTGTTTCTAACTCATTTTGACGACAATCTGTTTTTCATGCGTTTGCCGTGGTAAATCAAAAAGAACCTTCTTTATCAAAGGTTCTTCTCTACTTCTATACCTGCCCATATTTTGTCGATGTTACACGGCGTGGTTTTTCTGCTTCCGCCTTATCCCAGGATAATATGTCGTCAGGCTCTTTCAGATACTCTAATATTTCCCAGATGCCCTCTCCTGTGTAGGAGCTGACACGAAAGATTTTGCTGCAGCCTGCCAGTTCCAGCCATCTTTCCGCCTGATCCGCATTGGTCAGCGGCGCGTCGATTTGGGTGACGATGCCGATGACGGGACGAGTGGACATGGCGGCAACATTGGGCGGGTAAAGAGAATATGGCTCTTCCGCATTGATGACAAGCCCTACCACATCAGCTACTTTTCCAGTATAAATCAAAGTACCGCTGAAACGGTCGATAAACCCCATATCGATGTTGGCGCTTTTCATAGCGATATCCGCAGCGATAACAGAAATCTCTGCCGGCGTCATGCTTAGAATACCAATAGCTGCCTGTTTATAATCCAACTGAGGATCCAATCCCAGCTTTCGATAGATGACCGAATCCGGGCTGGCGATGACGTGAGCCAGTGTGACCTGTTTGCCAGGCACCATTTCCTGAATGATGCGCATTTTCTTTTCGCTTGATGTTGTGATGTCTTCAAAATTCATGACGTCTTCCTTTCCAATATGGGATTATAATAACACGCAAAAAAGAAGAAGACAATGTACTTTATTGTCCTCTTCCTTCTCATTTTTGTCATTAATGTTAATCATCCAAACCTTTCTTTTTGTAAATCCTTACAAAGGCAATGATTCCAATGACGATCCAGGCAATGCAGACGCCGAAGGCGATGATATTGTCTTTGCTCATCAGCGGTAAATTGCTGTATGCTGCCCCGTAAATCGTGTATAAAGACGTCGTCGGCACCAGGACGGATACTTTCTCAAAGAAGTTGTTCATTGTAGAAAATACCGGCGGAATCAGAAAGAGCATCATCAAAGGCGTACCCAGGGTACCGGCGGCCATCTGATCCCTTGCCGAGATTCCCACGATGGCACCAAATATGATGATTGCCAGAGAAACGACGAACATGGTCATCAGATAAATCGCCATGAGCTGCATGGAAAGACCGCTTAAGAGATAAATGATAATGCCCTCAGCCATCATCAAAATCAGACAGACTGCGGCTTTGCTGGCGATAAATTCTGCACCACTGACATTTGCCATCATCAGGGAGCGGAGCGTGTGCTTTTCTTTTTCCTCAGAAATCAGCGTCGCCAGAATGTTCAGCGGGATGACAGAAAGGGAAAGCACACTGCACATCAACAGCGTATAGTAGGCAGAGAAGGATTCGTCGTCATTTCCTTTCAGCAGGAATTTATAGAGCAGGACGAACACGATAGGCAGCAGCAACATCAGTGACACGTTGCGGTTCATAAAGCAGTTTTTTAAGTCCTTCTTAAATAGTGCGCGAAACACATGTAATTTAATCCCCATCTTATCTTCCCTCCTCAGTTAAAGTCAAAAATACTTCTTTTAAGCTGGGTTCTATCGAATGTATCGTGATAACATCTTCACATTTTTGCAAGTAGTCAATCAGCGCAGGCCTGTCTAAGGGCAGCGTTTCTTTCCCCTGCTCTGTAGTCACTTCCACTTGTTTTCTGGCATATTTCAATTTTAATTCATAGGGGCTGCCGCATTCAATGATATGTCCTTTGTCCAGCAGCGCGATGCGGTCGCACATTTCATCTGCTTCTTCCATATTGTGGGTAGTCAGAAATACAGTAGTTCCGTTTTCCTTCATCTGCCGAATCAAATCCCGCACTTCTTCAGCAGTCGACGGATCCAGATTGGCTGTCGGTTCGTCCAGGAACAGCAGCTCAGGTCCATGGAGAATCGTTCTGGCAAAGATCAACCTCTGCTTCATTCCTTTGGAAAGCTTTTCCACCGGTTTCTTTTTCTCTTGGTAAAGGCCTACATCCTTAAGTACCTCATCGATTCTCTCCGCAGGCAGTCTGTAAATTTCTGCGAATAATTTTAGATTATCATAAACAGTCGCTTTTTCGTAGAGGCCGCTGTTATCACTCATGATACCGATGTTCTCTTTTATCGTGTCATCAAAAGGCGGCCGCCCTAGAACTTCGATTTCTCCCATGTCGCTTCGCAGCTGTCCGCTGAGAAGTTTGATCGTGGTCGTCTTGCCTGCGCCTGAAGGACCCAGGTATCCAAAAACTTCTCCTTTTTCTATGGTGAAAGAACAGCTATCTAAAGCTACAGTCTCGTTGAACCGTTTCGATAGATTCTTTGTTTTGATTACAGTCTCCATTTATTACCTCCCAATTTCTATCTCACTGATGATTTTACGCAAAAAAAGCACCTTCGCAATAAAAATACGACGAATGGTGCAAAAAAAGAGGTGAACGGTGTAGGATAAATTAGAATTGAAAGGTATCTTTCAGCTCCTGAATTTTCGTTTTACTGAGGGGAACCATGAATTCCTTGTAATTTGCCAGCCGCAGGGAATAAGAACTCCTGGTCCATCTGACGATTTCTGTCACCTTCTGAATATTGACCAGATAAGACCTGTGGCAGCGATAAAAGCCGAAGCGCTTCAGCTTTTGTTCCAGTTCGTCTAAGGTTAACTGAGATACATAATCCTCTTTTCTCACATAAACGTAGCATTTGCCGTCGTTAGCTTCAATGTAATCGATTTCTTCCGGATTAAACAAGAAGATATTGCCTTCGGATTTCACCGACAGCTTATTGAGAAGTAAAGAATCCCCTTCGTCATTTTCTGACGGATCTTCCTGATCCACCAGGCGCACGCCAGTTTCAGAAAGAAAATAGTGCTCTCCTGGGCAGAGGCAGATTTCTTTTAACGAAGGCGATGCAGAGATGATGCGCCGACCTGCTTCTATTTCGCAGGACATCCAGGAGATTACTATTTTCATCGCTTCTTCTTCCAAATCGCGCAGAGGTTCGACCATGAAAATCGTGTGGCAGTTCAGTAGAATCTGCACCGAAATGAGAACTCTGACCTTTTGGCTTTCGGTACACATCGACAGTCTGATACTGCCGATGTCGGCCAGGTGCATGGCTTCAATGGCAGATTCCAACTGGTTTCTGTGTCCGGTCAGATTTGCGAAAAAAGAAAGATATTCTCTTACTCTCATATGTTCATATAAACCGATGTTGCGCAGATAGACAGAAGTGTTTTCCATCTTGCTGAAATAGCTGATCAGCTCATTGGTAATCTGCAGAGAACATTCGCCGTGAAAGCTTCTGCCGCTCTCAATTAATTCCAATAGTTCTTTTTCCATTTTATTTCCCCAAATACTTTTGATGCATCTCTTCGTTTACAGCCAGGATCCGTGCCTGTAGTTCTCTGGCTGGCATACGAAGTGCGCCCTGACCGAAGACCATCATCTGTTCCAGTCCGTCAGAGGTGGCAACGGTGATGCGGAGCTTTTTGATGTTTTCCAGGACGAATTTTTCGATATATTGGTCAGCAGTCTGCCCCTCTTTGGTGTAGACCACTTTCAGATTTCCATAATTTTCTGTGCTGCCGATATTTCCAGGCTGTTTATAGGCATCGAAGACCAGGAGGATTTTTTCGTCAGTATACCCTTGATAATTCTGAAGCACCTCGATTAAAAGGCTGCGGGCGCTTTCCAGGTTCAGCTTGGACATCTCCTTGAGTTCCTCCCAGGCAAAGATGATGTTGTAGCCGTCCACCAGCAGGTACTCCGGTCCGGAGAACTGCTCCCGGATGGTCCGCTTTTCCTGCTCTGCCTCCGCTGTCGGAGCAGGGCGCCGGGGGTCTTTCGGGG
>URXI01000258.1 GCA_900551775.1 uncultured Eubacterium sp.
ATACTCGCAGCACCTGATATGCCTGTTTCATTAACGATAAGACATCAGAAAACAATCCAGCTAGTTGCGCTGTTCTATCTCTTTTATCAGCCAGATAGTTTATGATAATGAGGGATATTTTTTCAACAATGACGCTGGCGAGCAAAAAATATTTTGACGCTTCCAGCCATTGGAAATTTCCATACTCCTCCGCCATACACCTCAGCATTTTGCTCATTTTATCAAAACTGCCTTTGAACACCACTTCATCCGGCTCATTGACACCCTTTAAAACGTTAGGCAGGGTAGGTACGGTGCCAAAGAAGGTAACCATATTCAGAAGAATTTTATCATACTCTTCTTTCCCCAGGGTTAGTCTCAGAGTCGGCAGGTCAGCGATGAACTTCTCAAATCCCCGATAGCCCAGAAAACCCCTGGGAGGATTTAAAAAAGATTCCTTTTTGAGCGCTAATGCCTCCTGGGCAATTTGATATTTATCTTTTTCTGCGTTCATGCGTACAGTGCAGATTGTATTTGCTTTGCTCAGCCCCGGATAGCTGCAATCCATCGCTTTGCTGAGTTCGTCGTAGGACAGCGTCTGCAGTTCCCTGCGTCCACAGTCGTGAAGATAGATACAAGCCTGCTCCTCATCATATCCGACCATCAATACATAATGAAAAGGGATGTGTTCTCGATGATACAGCTTTTCCAGATAAGGCAGATGAAACATATCCAGTGCGCCTAAGACGACGGGATGATTTCTGTCGATCTCCAGTTTTGCTTTCCTAAGGGCCTTGTCAAAGGTGCCGTAAGAGTAATGCCTGTAGTCAAAACCGACGATAGGAGCGAGAAATTCATACATTTTCTTTGTACGACCGTCTCCCAAGGCAATCATTCTTTTCAGGTCCGACTTTTCTGTTTTCATATAACAAAAGGAGCCGAACCCAGAAAGCAGAAAGAATAGGTTCTCAGGTAAAATTTCGTCCGTTTTGTCCATATATAAATCTTCAATTCCATTCCACATACATTCGTAGTCATCCTTGTGATGCTTTATTTCGATTATCTTCTTTGTATTATCCATATCTTTTTAACCTCCGTTTCTTTTAGTCTATAGTCTCGCATAATGCCAGAGTCAATACACAGTATTTGATTTTTTTGCAGCGATGTGATACGATGACCTAATATCAACGATAAGAGGTGATGATCGTGCTGAAAATTGGAGATTTCTCAAAACTATCTAAGATCAGTATCTATATGCTGCGCCACTATGACAAACTGGGTCTGCTTGTTCCCACATATATAGACCAGGACAGCGGATATAGGTATTATGAGGAAAAACAATTGACCATCGCTAATCGGATTCAGGCGCTTAAGGCCATGGGTCTGGGACTGAATGAGATAAAAGACGTAATTTATCAATATCGGGATAACCAAAGCCTGGCAGACTTTTTAAAGATTGAAACTGCCAAAAAACGCAAGCTGGCAGAAGAACTGCAGCGGCAGATCAGACAGCTTGAAACGACTATAACGGCATTGCAGCAAAGGGAGGGTATACTGCGCTATAGTATTGAAATCAAGGAAGTGCCAAAGCGGCTTGTCATGTGCACGAGGGATCGGATTCCGGCGTATCATCACGAGGGACAACTATGGAGAAGATTGGCGGAAGTACAAGAGGGGCAGGGGCTGACACCTGCATCCTTGTCTTACCACATGGCGATTTTTCATGATGGAGGTTTCGTAACGAAGGATGTGGATGTGGAAGTACAGATAGCAGTCCTTCAAAGGGGACGCGATACAGAAACGGTAAAGTTCAAGGAAGTTGAGGCTTTTTTGGCAGCAGTCCTTACCTACGAAGGCAGATATGAGTTGATTACGCAAATCAATGAGACCATAGCCAGCTGGGTACATGACAACGGTTACGAATTTTGTGGTCCGCATTTTAATATCTACCATGTTTCACCCCAAACAGAAGCAGACGCTGACAAAATGGTCACAGAGGTCGGGTTTCCAGTGAAAAAAGTGTTGAATGAATGAATCTGCTATGATATAATTTAATAGTTATGGAAGCGTATCGAAGTGGTCATAACGAGCCGCACTCGAAATCATGTTTCCACTTTGGAAGTCCAAACTGCCGAAAAGCCAGTAACCATGCGGGTTTGCGGGCAAGTTCAAATTGTGAATTGGGGTCTGTTCTATCCTGTTGTTCTTCCCAATTTCCACGGCTTGAATTTTGCGGGAAAATGGCTATAATGAGAGCAGCCATCTGACAGCCACTTTGAGAGGTATGTTTTGGGGTTCCGTAGTTACCGCTATCGTCCCTGATTTACCGTCATCATCCAAGTTGGTGTAATGATTCGAAATCAGGTTTCCTATGCGGAGTGCCAAACGGCTGAAACCCTTGGAACCATGCGGGTTCCAGCCGAGTTCAAATTGAATAATGTTGCTTGTTCTATCCTGTTGTTCTTCCCGATTTCCACCGGCTGAATTGGTCGGCGGGTCGGGACCAGGGATATAACATAAATTTGGAGATGTACCCAAGCGGTTGAAGGGTCCGCACTCGAAATGCGGTAGGTCGGCTCAAAACCGGCGCGAGAGTTCGAATCTCTCCATCTCCGCCATGAGGTCTGCCAGCGAAAAGCTGGTAGACCTCTTTCCTTTTTATGGAGAAACCGCCGATAGGTTTTGCAGCATGGGCGCCACAATGTCCTGCTCAATGGCTGCGGCGGATTGTTTTTTCGTGGCATATTGCAGATGCCCGTAAATATCCACCGTTGTTGAAATCTCACTGTGTCCCAGCCATTCTTTTACCTGTTCCATCGGAACACCGTTGGCCAGCAAAAGCGAGGCACAGGTATGGCGAAGATCGTGGAAACGAATGTGCCGTAAATTGTTCTTGGCAAGCAACTTCCCAAAGGTCGAGGACACATAGTTGGGTTTAATCAGATTGCCAATCACATCGACACAGACATATCCCAGATATTCTTTGTTGTAGGCGCGCCCGCACAGCTTGCGATTTTCTTCCTGCTGTTTCTTGGCCTCCAGCAACCGTTCTTTCAAAAAAGGAATCAATGGATAAGTCCGCAGACTGGATTTGTTCTTTGCCTTGTCCTTCTTAATCGTGACCCGCTCTCCCTTTACATTGCAGGTTGTTACCGTATGCCGAATGGAGAAGCAGTTATGGTTGAAGTCAAAGGCACTCCATTTCAAACCGATAACCTCACTGCGGCGCAGGCCGTAAAAAGCAGTCAGTAGAACTACCAGCTCGATCTTATGCCCCTTGATAACTTCAAACAGATTCAGGACTTCCGAATCCAGGTAGTAGTCACCCTTGAAGGGTTCAGGCTTGGAAATGATAATCCGGTCAGCCGGATTGCTTGGAATCAGATTTTTGTCAACCGCATAATTCAACGCCCCATGAATCAGAGCGTGGTAATGTTTAACGGTGGTCGGCTTGACCCGTTCCAATTCTTTCTCATAAAAAGCGAGAATATCTTGTTTGGTAAGGTCACAAAGGGCGACAGGATGCTCTCGGAAATACGGGGCGATGGGGTTGTTAAGCTGTTGTTCGTATCCCGAATAGGTCGAGAGTTCAATGGGCTTGCTGTCCATCACCCGTCCGGTAGCAGACTTGTACTTGTACTCAAGCCACTGGTACAGGAAATCCACAAAGGAAATCGCTGCGGATGACGGGCCAGACGGAGAAGCCGACTGCTGTGAGGCCGTAGCCTCCTGAAGCAGCTTTTCCGTCCATTCTTTTCGGATGGTGGGAAGCATATTGTTTGCCCAGGTCTTATTGCCCTTGACTTTCTTATGGGTGGGAATCCATTTGGGCTTTCTCTTACCGTTCTCATCGGTAAGGTTTAGAACCCAATAGAGATACCCTTTTTTCTCGGCCACATGGCCGGAGATTAGTTTGCTGTTTTCTTGCAGGTGTACCGCTGGCATACTGATCTGTTCCTCCTTTTGCGGTATTGAGTTCACCTACCAATGACACCTTTATTGTATCATCGGACAGAACAAAACTCCAGGTAAATCCGCGTCAGAATTGTTAACTTTCTGCGTCTATCCGGTGAAGATCGACACCATAGCCTGCTACTCCGCAAAAGTGGAGCAGGTGATTTTCAAATAACGAAGAATGTGGGCTTTGGGGATGCGGTAAGCCCGTCCAATTTTAAGGTACTCAATTTTCCCATCTTTAAGTAACTTGTACCCGGTTTTTGTACTGACGCCAAGCGCCTCACACATTTGACCAATGTCCATCACATCCGGGTAGTCTTTTAACATCAATCGGTAGGCATCTCTGGGAGAGAGTAGGCCGCCGTCATTTTCATACATTGTGAGTCCTCCTTTCGTTGGGGTATCCTATGCCGATGCTGATTGCCAGGGCTGCATCTACCTCCAGCATTTTTTCTTTACTGATACGCCCAATGTAACCACGGAGCCGCTTCCGGTCTATTGTCCGCAGTTGTTCCAACAGAAGCAGAGAGGTAGGCGCAAGCCCCGGCACATTCTCAAGTAGGATATGGGTAGGCAGACTGTTCTTCGCTTTTCTGCTGGTGATGGCTGCTGCAACAACGGTAGGACTAAAGTGATTCCCCACATCATTTTGGATAACAAGGACAGGGCGGATGCCGCCTTGCTCGGAGCCGACCACCGGGTTCAGGTCTGCATAGAACAGATCGCCACGCCGGATAGCCTTTCGCATAAACTGACCTCCTGAATATTAAGTAAGCCGGAAACAGGGCAGGCCCCGAAAGGCCCGCCCCGCGTCCGGCGAAATTTTCCAATCTGTTTTCTTTTTAGTGTGCTATTTGTCCCAGACACCCCACACACGGGAAGTCATCGGTGGCCAGCAGCGAACCGGCCCACGGGAATCTCACCCCTCCGAGGATCTCTCCGAGCTGCCCCCATTGTTTGAGACTGTGGCTGGACAGTGAGTACAGGATGGTGGTGTCATTGCGAAACAGCCTGCCAGAGCTGCTTTTGGCTGGGTGGGGACCGCTCGTCACCTTTTTTGGCCGTCTTTTATGCAGAGTGTCTGCACAGGTGAGTCTTCGCGCCCCGCCGAATCGCTGTTCCCCCTCGTCAGGGGCCCACCAACCGACGTTGTTAGCTGCCGGATATGACTGTATGATACAGTGTTTTTTGAGGTGCATGAAAACCAATTCCATTGGCTTCGGCTTCATTGTACATCTGAGATCCGGTGTGTAACAGAAACAGAATGGCAGGTTTCTTACCCCATTTGTCAGGTTCAGAGTTCTGCTTCCAATTCAGATAGGAAAGATATTACCCTTTGCAGAATCTGCTTCTTATTCTCAACCTCTGTGCCAAGCAGAAGATAATCCAGAGAAACGCCAAAACAATTTGCCAAATCTACAGAAAACTCGATTGAGCCAGTACGTTGGCCATTTTCGATTTTCACGATATAAGTACTTGTCACATGCATTTTCTCAGCAAGTTGTTCCTGAGTAAGTCCTCGGCTTTTCCGTAAATTCTTGATTCGTGCAGCATAGCTATCTCTGCTAAAGCCCATAACATTTTCCTCCGTTTCATTCGAGATTTGGGAAATCCAAACCTCGAATGCGGAGGGGCGCGACAGTGAAAATATACCTCGTGGGTGAAGCTGCCACATTGCGATATGCTCTTTTTCCATTGAGCGAATTGCATTGTTACCTCCGAAGGGCGGCAACAGCAATAAAAAAGCCGGACATCGAGAAGAAAGGTACCCT
Source organism: uncultured Eubacterium sp. (assembly GCA_900551775.1). Lineage (GTDB taxonomy): Bacteria > Bacillota > Clostridia > Peptostreptococcales > Anaerovoracaceae > Senimuribacter. The sequence continues at coordinate 5,709 of URXI01000258.1, forward strand.
AAATGGCTACCTGTTCTTCTCAATGCCCGGCAATTTGGTGACTCATAGACAATGTCTAAGGACCCGTGGCTCGGTGCAATCAGCTCCTTTATTCTGTTATGGGTTGATACGGTCTAAAAGAATTATGCCAGTTTGGGTGAATACGAACCCCTGGCTGTCCGGTAACTGAGATCCACACGGACCACTCTCCGACAATTAGGACATTTCATTTCGATGATCCCAGTTGTGGGTGTTACTTTATCCAAGATCCTCCACTGACAGTAGGGGCAGAGCTTCACAACCTTGACCTCATATGGCCGAATATTCATAATTCATCCTCCTCGTCCCTTTCGATCCGTACCAATGCATACGGATCATGGAGGTCATTTCGTTTGAGGAGTCCCAACTGCGACATACGGATAGAGAGGGCAGTCTTTGATACGCCCATGTAGTTGGCCATCTCTTCGAAGCGCCTGTAATCT
>URXI01000259.1 GCA_900551775.1 uncultured Eubacterium sp.
ATGGAATGACCATTGAAGCGGCGTTACCATGGCTGAGGGAGAATAACTATGAACTGGTAGAGAGAATCAGGAAGGGGAAGTATACCCCATCTCCAGTCAGGCGTGTGGAGATTCCGAAGCCGGAGGGAGGGATACGAAAGCTTGGTATCCCCACCGTAATAGACCGTATCATCCAGCAGGCAATGCTTCAACAGCTCATGCCAATCTACGAACCATTGTTCTCGAAAGACAGCTTCGGCTATCGTCCGGGACGAGGAGCAAAAGACGCCATTCTCAGGATAAAGGAGTATATCGAACAGGGATACACGAGGGCAGTAGTTCTCGACTTATCGAAATACTTTGATACGCTGAACCATACGATACTGCTGAACCTGTTGAGGAAACAAGTAAAAGACGAAAGAGTGGTGCAGATGGTGAAGCGGTACCTGAAAAGTGGAGTGATGGAAAACGGTGTTGTGACAGAAACGAAGGAAGGCTCCCCGCAGGGAGGAAATCTATCCCCACTCTTAGCAAACGCGTATCTGAATGAGTTCGACTGGGAGTTCCACAGACGGGGCGTACCGTGTATCCGCTATGCAGACGACATCGTACTGCTGGCAAAGAGCGAACGGGCGGCAGAACGACTGCTGGAATCCAGCACGAAATATCTGGAGGCAAGGCTGAAACTGAGAGTGAATCGGGAAAAGAGCCGAACAGGCATTGTGTTCGCAATCCAAAATTTTAAGTTCCTTGGTTTTTGTTTTGGGAAGAACGGAACAGGGACCTATATCCGTGTCCATGGAACGTCATGGAAGAAAGCCAAGGAGAAACTGCGCAGGCTTACTTCCCGGAGCAGGTGCGGGAGTATCATCCGAACCAAGGAAAAGATAAAAGTCTACATGAGAGGATGGCTGAACTACTATGGGATAGCGGACATGAAGAAAAACATCGAAAGCCTGAATGGATGGTTGTACCGCCGGATACGGATGTATATCTGGAAACAGTGGAAACTGCCCAAAACCAGAATGAGGAAACTCATAGGACTGGGAGTAGACAGCCATTATGCGGCAACAATAGCCTACGACCGCAAGGGATACTGGTTCAATGCCGGAAACAAGGCGGTCAACTGGGCATTAAGTAAAGAAAGACTGATAAACTGGGGCTTTTATGACTTAGCCGCAGCCTATCAGTCTCTGCACACCAACTATTGAAAGCGCCGTATACGAGAACCGTACGTACGGTGCTGTGAGAGGACGGCGGTTAATCACCGCCTCCTACTCGATTATTCTTTGCGTTAACCTATGGCAATCAAGCTGCCCACTAAACCAGACCACTAAACCAGTTGTCCACCAACAAGTTTGGATACCCGATGCTGATTAAGGAGCTAAACGGAGACAGGCAGAATGAAGTATAATTTTGATAGTTAGCGGAATTAATATAAAATACTATGCATTATATTTTGATGCTGCTAAGGTTGTGGCATTGGCATGATAAAATGAAATTTTTTGCGAAGGAGAAAGAGATAGATGGAAAAAGGGATTATAAGCAATAAAACGGAGAAGGGATACTGTTTTATCCGTTCATCAGCAGGAGAAAGTATTTTTGTACATATCAATGATGTAGGCAAGGAGGCTTATGAACAGTTGGCAAAAGGAAGCAGAGTTCTTTTTGATTATGAAGAAACTGACAGAGGTAAAAGTGCTACAAATGTAATGCTTGAACCATCAGAAAGTCCGCATGGTAAGGTAATTGATTTTTCGGAGGAGCAGATACGAGATATGTTTGGAGATCTTGCTGCTGAAGATGAGAAAAAAGACCGTTTTAGTGCTTATTTCATAAAAACGGATGTCTATAAAAAATACACAATTATTTACCGATAAGGATACTTGTTGCCCATAAGGCATCGGTAAATCTGCAGTTTTCCAGATGTCTTATTTGGAGAACCTCAAAAATAATGTGCTGAGCATATGGGTTAAGCCGGATGATATACTTAGCATAGCTAATGCAGAGGATGGAACAGATCCGTTAGAAATGATTAGGCAATGGAAATCAGGTTTGGAAGAACTTCTGGTAGAGAAAGTGGTTTCGAATTTCAATATCAGCAAGGATAACGACACCATAAATCAGATTTCCAGAAATGGATTAAAACTCACTGAGCGGATTGGGATGATAGTAAAAAAAGTGCAGGATGTTGTTGATGTTGATGCAATTAAAAAGAGCGTTGCAGATCAATATTTAAAAAACCATAAGCTAGTTATATATATTGATGATTTGGATAGGGCATGGAATGGGTCAAAGCAGAACATATACAGGATATCTGCTTTGTTAAATGCTGTCAGGGATATGTGTAATGAGTCAAACGAGCTGTGCTTTAGGATCAGTTTGAGAAGCGATGTCTATTATCTGGTCAGGACAGCAGATGAATCAACAGATAAGATAGATGGAAATGTATTATGGCTTACATGGACAGAACATGAATTGTTGGCGTTATTGGTTAAGCGGGTACAAACCTATTTTGATAATGACATTCCCGAAAAGGAACTATTAGATATGGAGCAACGAGAAATGTCTGTGTATCTGGGTGACATAATGGCAGATACATTTGAGGGGACTGGGAAATGGAACAACCGGCCTATCCGCTATATTTTTCTGTCACTTATCAGGAGAAGGCCACGTGACCTTATCAATTTATGTACTTTGACTGCACGCAATGCAAATGCAGAAGGCAGGAATTTAATTGTCACGGAAGACTGGGAAGAAGTTTTTGAGCAGTACTCTTCAAGCAGACTTCAAGATACAATAAATGAGCACAAATACGAACTGCCAGATATAGAACGATTATTACTGGGAATGAAGCCAAGCCATAAGATGAAGAATACAGAAAAGCCATTTGTTTACGACAAAGAACGTTTAGTCCGTAAGATAGAAGGAATAATGCAAAATGGGAAATTTTATTTTGCTAATAATAAAGAATGTACGGTAAAAGAATTGATTGCTTTTATGTATAAAATCAACTTCTTAAATGCAAGGAAAGATGCGGCTGGCGGATTTATCGACAGAAAATATTTTGAGTATAATAAATATATAACTTCCAACAGTGTTGATTTTGGATATGATTGGGAAGTCCATCCGGCATTTCGTTGGGCACTGTATCCTGAAACCAGAGATATTTTTCGGTACACAGACATTCCTCAGAATTTATAAAGGTACTAAGGGCAGAGATATGTAATGTCCATTGAATAAAAGCAGAAAACAGAATAGTGAAGCCAATACAAGGCTTAGAAAAGATGCGATTGCTATAAAAAGAAAAGCATCTTTTTTTGTGCAAAGGAGGTGATGCCGTTGGATGTTTGTTAATTTAGTATGAAATTTATTTATAAAAAGGAGGTGCTTTGTATGGTATTTATTTTGAAAGGAACAGCTGTAGACATCATAAATTGTGTTCAAATGCAGGAAGTTGCAGTGGTTCTTTGTCCTGTGTTTTCTGGTTTTTTCGGATTATACGGCAGGGTCAGGTCGGAGCCGTCTACAGCCAGGAGGCGGTATCCGTGGAACAGCTTTGGCCGGGTGTCTATTTTTTATTGAACTCCAGCAGAAGCTGATGGAATGCCTCGGAACGTATCTTCTCTCTCTGCTGTACGAATGCCGAGACTGTCGGAAACCGCTGGAAATCAAAGAAATTCAGGATTTCCGTTGCAAGGGTGTTACAGATGAAGGACAGGATGCATTTTATCATCATGGTGAAATCAAAGGTCCGATGGCGGACGAAATCCTTTCCCGGTTTCCTGACGAACATATCCTTCTGCTCTGCGATGGAACGGACAGTCTCAAAAAGTGCTTTCTTTACATAATCGGGTTTGTTGCTCATTGTGGGCACCTCCTTCGTCTAAGGGCTGCGCCGCATATGGACATTGCTTTGCCAAGTATTTTTGTGAAATATTTTCATAGATATTTAGAAAAAACAGAGCATATGTTTTGGATACTCTGTTCTCCATTCATTTGGTGGACCGGCTAATGTCGCACTTTGCTTAACTTAATGACATTGGTCCTCCTTAAGAACACTTTCTATTGAATTTCCGATACTTCTGTTTCAGCAAATATGCCAGTTAAAAACCGGCAATGCTTCCATGGTCATGTTAAAAAGATTCTTGCGGTTCGGACTCATGGGAAATCATTGTATATCCTTGCATTATGAGGTGGAGATTGTTCTTATTGACACAGTAGCAGGGATAATTTGTAATTTCTTTTGAGAAAAATATTTGTATAACTAACTATGGAGAATATTGATCGGTATTGTGAACCACTGCATGTGAGTTTTCCCAGGCTGGTAATTTTGTATTTGCCGTGAATTCAAAGCTCATTAAAAATTTTGGCGACAACTATCATCGTAAAGTGAAATATGAAGTGGATGCTGTAAAAATTGTCCAATGCATTTTTGACAGTTGTGGTATAATGATATCATCTAAGAGAGAAATCTAGCGTATGCGTTCTGCAAAGAATCATTCAGGTAGCTTTTTATTAGTGACTCGTTGACGAGACTGACTGCTTGGGAACAAAACTGACTAGAGGACTTAGGAACAAAAGAATTTGGAGACGCCTTATCCCTTTCCTCCCAGTATTAATGAAAAATGTTTTACCCTATACAGCAAGAAGCCCTGTTGCTGATTGAATGATTCAGTCAACGTATATTTCAGACTGCCAGTGCTCAAAGTAATGTTTGGTTAATCCTACGAAGAAGCCCTGGACTCGCTATTCTTTGACATCCGTGAGAAGGCTGGGAGATAGTATATTAAATAAAACTCGAATTTTTTAAAAAATAGATGATCTACTGCAGATATTTGTAATTTTAATATAATAAACATTAGACAAGGAGGGCAAAGATGTTTTTCGCAATAATCCAAGTTCTTTATGATGGAATAATCGATCTGGCCAAAGAGTATAAAACCATGATGTTCTCATTAGCATATTCTATCCTGAAAGATCATCAACTATCGGAGGACGCCGTGCAGGAGGCACTGTTAAGTCTTATGAAGAATATGGATAAGATGGACAACATCTATTCTGACCGCAGCAGGAATTATGTCTATACCGTAACAAAAAATAAAGCACTTAAGATGTACCAGAAAATAATGGGTGATAATACTGTCCAATTTTGGGATGCAGAAGAGTTAAATAATATAGGAGGGGAAGTAGATGTAGGGGCTTTTGCAGATGAATATGGCCTCACTGATGAGTTGTTGATTGATGCAATATCAAAGCTTGATAAAACCGACAAGGACATTTTATGTTATAAATACGGCGCGGGCTATAGTGGAAAAGAGATTGCGAAGATGATGGAATGCAGTCCGGATTTGGTTTATAAGAGGATGCAGCGAGCCACTGCAAAATTAAAGGATATTATAGAAACTATGAGGAGTGAGGGCAAAAATGAATAGCAAACGGAAAGCAAAGAAAATTCTAAAAGCCTATGGGAAGGCCCTATACAAATCAAGGGTCGAGTATGTAGGCTCTTTTACAGAGGATAAAACGCCGCTGATCCGTAAAATAAGCTATCGGCATTTGATGAAACGTTCTTTGGTGATCATCCTGGTACTGGTCATGGCATTATCATTGCTTGTCATCGGAGCCAATGCAGTCGGCATCAAGTTCTTGAACCTGTCGTTCTTTGAGAAAGAAGACCACACTGAAGTGCTCGCTAAGGATGAGAACGTAGGTGATAGTGGAGAAAGTCGTTACGGATTTTATAAGCCAGGCTACATCCCAAATGGATTTATTTTGGCGGGTACGGATGAATTTGAAGGTGTGGAGATAACCTACTCTTACACAAATGATAATGATGAGTATTTATATATCGCGCAAAGTACGTCTGATGATTTCAACGCAACGCTTAACAATGAAGAGTGTGAAATGCGACAGGACACAATCGATGACATGGAAGCACGAATTTATACATATCATGGGATAAAGAAAACCCTTGTGCTTCTAAAAAAAGGTAATGTCTATATACAGATCAGCGGGCCTGTGACGGAAGATGAGGTAAGGAAAATTGTCCGTGGTCTATCCTAATCAGTCTGATAACCCCTGTTTGTAAGGGGTTATTTAATTTTTTGAAATTTTTTTGGTCGATAGCCAAGGTAAGTTCCACTTTTTCAAAGTAAGTCCAGGGGTGAGTGGGGGATAAAAAA
>URXI01000260.1 GCA_900551775.1 uncultured Eubacterium sp.
AAACAGCCCGGACAATCAACCGTCCGGGCTGTCTGCCTCGCAGAGCGCACATACTCCCGTCAGGGGAGTATAGAAGTGCGCCCTTACCATGGGATTATCATTTGGTATTGACTTTCTATTCATTAAATTGCCTTGTTGTACTCTTGTAATGCTTCAGCAAAGGCTATGATTCCAGTCACACAAATTGAAACGCCTTTTTCTAAAGCATATCTCCAATCCTCAAAGGCTTTACTTGATTCATCCAACAGTTCATCCAAGGGCTTGCTGCACTTTTTATTATATGCCGATCTGATCGCCGTTCTATCTTTATCATCAAGTGCATCAAAGAGTTGTTTCAGATCATGACCTCGACTAAACTCCTGGGTAGGTGATTGTTTGATCATAATTGCCTTAATAAACAATTCACAGGAAAAGCTTGCATTCACTGCAAATGGATACATTTTCCCGGACAGAAACTCTCCGATACTGTCAATGCATGATTTTGCCACATTTAGAAACGCTGTTGCTTCATCAATGCACACTTTATAATCTCCAACCATATTCACCACTCCTGATCCACATACGGAGTATCTTCAACACCCTCAGCGTTCAAATTGGCAACCATTCGATCAAGTCTGCCTTTCCACATTTTTTTGAACCACTCGGTATGCCCGAACCACTTAACGAGGGTGGGGCTGATTGCGTAATAAGTGCGGATGAATGTTCTGCCATACCAAGTTTCAGCAAGGGTATAGTCACGGAAGCGGCGCAAGGTCCATACTTGCGGGCAATCGTAGGAACCGTAAACAGCGGTAGCGATATAGCAACCACCTGTGTTTTCTTGAGGTGCTGTATATGTACTGTCGTATTTTTCAATTTTAGAAACATATCCATTTACTACGTTCCTATTACCGTCCTTATCTACCAGATTGCCCATCAAAGATTGATGCCACGCAACGCCTTGCTTCCACGCAGAAGCAGACAATTGATTAGCTTCTGTATCGGTTCCAAATAGCAAGTCAAGGTTGTCACCAAGAGTGTAAACACATTGCATAGCTGCAAATCCATTGTTAATCCACTCTTGTGTATAGTTGCTTCGAATTTGGATATCAATGCCGTCATAATGATTTTTGGCTCCATTAAACAACATGCCAGAAATAACCATAACCCGGTTGGCTACCTCTGTATATGCGGCTTTCTGTTCATCCTTACTTGATACATTATCTTTAATCAATTTGAGGACAGTATCAATGCAGTTGGCCACTGATATACCAGCGGATTGTATTTGCGCAATTTTGCATTCCATGGCTTTGAAATAAACAACATAGAACGATGCTTCCCAGCTTGTAGGGTCTTTCATAAGCACCATATCATAATACTTTGCCGCATTTTCGCCATTATTATCATCTTTTGCTCTGCGGGCAATCTGATAGAGGTTTGCGAGTTCTCCGGATGTATCAACCTTCACGGTACTACCGGTAACATCAACAGTACCCTCGACCATCATTTTCTTTGCCTCTTCTACAGAATACTTTGTTCCGCAAGACTGGCAAACAAAAACGCCGTCCTGTTTCATCAGGTCAGTGCTTCCGCACATTTCACAAGTTAGCTGCTTCACTTTCTCTTTCCTCCAATTATTTCAAAATTTTGATTGTTTTATTTCGCTCGTCTAAAAGCAAATTAAGTTCGGCAATAATTTTGACTTTATCCGTTGCGGATTTCAATTCGGCAAATTTTACAGTAATTCGATCTTCAATATCTGCCAATTGTCCATCGCTCATAGGATCGGAATAGCGTATTTTCTCTGCTAACCGCGTCAACGCTGATTTTGTTGCGGTATCTGTTTCAGCTCCGGCCAGTAGTTCGACATCCACTTGCAGTTGCTTGATATAGAAAGTCTTTTCCTGCGCCTTTGCAGATACTCGCTCAATCTCACTGCGCCCAACATCGGAGGTGATCAGGCAAACAGCGAATACGCCCGCAATTGCTGCACAAGCAACGACTGCACTCCAAACCGGGAGCGTGGGGATAAATAGAAATACGGCGAAAGCAATGACCTGAACTACAAGATATACAATGCCGATATGGACGATTGGGAAACCAAGAAACTTGCTTTTCAGGGGTTCGGCGCGTCCAAGAGCCGATTTCCAAATCACAATCTGGGCAGCAAATGCAACCACAGTAAATGCATAAGATATCCCAAATGCTGCGGTTTTTGCCGACGGGACGGCAAATGCAATTACGCTGACCAAGGCGAACAAGATACCAAGAATGACATAGCCCTTTGAGCTGTTCTTTTTCATTGTCAGCCCTCCCTCTTTGCGCCGCATTTGGGGCAGAACTTTCCGGGTTTGATGAACTTAAAGCCGCATTTTGCGCAGGTGTCAGGAGTTGCCTGCGGCGCACCGCACTCATCGCAGAATGCAGCACCCGGCGTCAATTCGGCTCCGCATTGGTCACAAAAGCGATTTGCTGTCGCTTGCGGTTGGGCCGTAATTCCTGCAAATGCGTCAGACACGGCTCCGCCAACCATGCCGCCGACTGTACCTCCAACGCCAGCCATCATCCCCAATCCGATGCCCATGCTGGAAAACTGTCCTACGCCCTCATTTTTGGCAGCATCCTGCGCTACATCGAATCCGCGTTCCTGCTGATAAGTATAGCCCTCCTGCATCCGCTTGGTTGCCTGTGCTTGAGAATCAATGACGACCTTCTGTGCTTCGGTTTGTGCGTGGATCACATCAGTCTGCTGCTTTAGCTTTGCCTCCGCTATATCAGCATACTGACGGAAATGCAGTTCCTTGAACTTTTCATACTGTGGATCGCCGTCCGGTTTAACCACCGTAGTAACATAGAAGCGCTTGAGCTGCACGCCATAATCAAGAAAATCGGGAATTAGCCGCTGTTGGATATCTGCTGAAAATGTCTCAAGGTTTTCATCAATCTCGAAGATATTGATGGCATTGGTACGCATTGCCTGAGCAATGTAAGTTTTTACCTTTGCCATCAGAATACTGCGAAAATAAGTAGTCAACTGCTGGCGATCCAAAACCCGCTCTGTACCGACCAACTTGACCAACAATTTGCGTGAATCATCTACGCAGAGGGACATTTCACCGCTCGCACCAATGGAAAGCGGAAACTTGTAGGTAGGCTCTACATACTGCACCTTGCTGTCCGTTCCCCAGCGAATTGCCATTTGCTCGGTTTTATTGATGAAATAGATTTCGCAGTGAAATGCGCTTTCACCGCCTGTTGGGATGTTGATTAGATGGCGCAGAATGGGAATATTCTCAGTTTCCAGCGTATGACGTCCCGGACCGAACAAATCAAGCGCCTGTCCGTTCAGAAAAAAGATTGCTTCCTGTGATTCGTGGACAATCAACTGGGACGATGTGTTGAAGTCCTCGCAAGGATGCTTCCAGATGAAGGTGCTGTTATCGCCTTCGTATTTGATTACCGAAGTGATTGCCGCCATAGCTTGACCTCCTTTGCTTTTTTCAAAAAGTGTACCTTCCTGTCAAGCAATTTTTGCGGTTGGCGCGTTTGCTAAAATGCGATGTTTTTCGCAATTCTTCGGTGGCAATCACTTCAAAATCGTGGTATAATTGATTTGCATATAAAAATTGTGCTTTTACAGGAAGGTACACATTTCTGTAAAAACACATCTGTTACGATAATTTGGCTTTTTCGTAAATCTCCGCCCGGTAGCGAAACGAAGACAGCGGCATCCCACACTCTTTTGCTGCCGCTGTTCCCGTGATCTCACCGCTTTTCCATCGCTGATAGACAGCGTGGAAGTTCTCAGGCAGCGGTTTGGGAACCCGTCCGAAGCGGATTCCCTTTGCTTTTGCCGCTGCAATGCCCTCTGCCTGACGCTGACGGATATTGGTGCGTTCGTTCTCGGCAACAAACGAAAGAACCTGCAGCACAATGTCGCTGAGGAAGGTTCCCATTAAATCTTTGCCGCGCCGGGTATCCAGCAGCGGCATATCCAGCACCACAATGTCGATGTCCTTATCTTTTGTGAGCATCCTCCATTGCTCCAAAATTTCTGCGTAGTTGCGTCCCAGACGGTCGATGCTCTTGATATAGAGCAGATCGTCTTTTTTCATCTTCCGCAGTAGCTTCTTATATTGCGGACGGTTGAAATCCTTGCCGGACTGCTTGTCCATGTAAATATTCTTCTCGGCAACACCGACTTCCCGCAGGGCAATCACTTGCCGATTCTCATTTTGTTCCTTGGTGGAAACGCGGATGTAACCATAAGCCGTAGATTTGATATTACTTCACATCCTTCCGCTTCTGCCACACGATGTCGTACCCCAGCGCGTCCGCCAACTCTACCGCCTCGCCATAGCGAAGCGAACCGCGCTTGAGCTTGCCTGAGAGATTTGGGACGCTGCGGCTCCATCCATATTCATCGGAGAGATAGTCCACCACCTCTGTCATGGTCATGCCAGTGCGGACAATGTAGGACTTGATCTCGTTGCGATAGGTTTCAGATTTTCTCATATTCAAGCTTTCCTCCTGTTTTTTCGGTACGTTCTATGGTAAAATGGGTTTGTCAAATCGTGACACCCGTTCGCCATAGGGCGCTGATTTTTGATGTACGGCTTTTCACTGGAAATACCGCCGATGATGCGTTGGTCACGGGCAACACCCGCAGCTTTTGCCGTTTGATGTGCCTTTGTGTGAAACGGCGAAACATCATGTTGAATGACAAACGTCATTTGCTGCTGAATAGCGCTCTGTTCCGTGCGGACAACTGCACAGAGTAGAAAACTATTTCGCCGTTTTCACTTGCTTTGATTTTTACGTTTGATTTTGCCGCTCTTTCCGAACGTCGTTCCTGCCCGGAGGATCGCTCCCGGCGTTTCGTTCTCCTTGGTGCGCTGGATGCGGCACTTCGCCAGAGGACATATCCCGTTCGGACGGTCATGCAATTTTCAAGGTTCAGGTGCGATTGCAAGACCATTTTAGCGAAAAATATAGCCCTCTCCCGTATATCCAAGAGGTCGGAAAACGCGCCGAAAAACGCAGATTTCCACGCTTATGGACAAGACCGGAAAGGGCAGAAATTTGAAGGGAGGACGCCGCTATGCAGCCAAAACTCACCATTCAGGAACGGCTCAAAGACCTGCGTGTAGAGCGCGGTCTGACGCTGGAACAGCTATCTGCGGAAACAGGAATCTCAAAGTCCGCGCTGGGAAAATACGAAGCCGACGATTTCAAGGACATTAGCCCGTTCAGCATGGTGGAGCTGGCAAAGTTCTACGGCGTGTCCACCGATTATCTGCTGGGGCTGACAGAACAAAAAAATCACCCAAACACAGAGCTGGACGCTCTGCATTTGGGTGATGATGCAATCGAAGTATTGAGGACAGGCAAGTTCAACCACCGGCTGCTATCGGAGCTGATCTGCCACAAGGATTTCCAGCGTTTCATGCTGGACACAGAAATTTACGTTGACCGGATCGCGGATATGCGGGTTAACGACATGAACGCCGTGCTGGAAGCCGTCCGGCAGATGGCGCTGATGAAAAACGGCGGCGAGGAAAATGATCTGCACCTGCGGACACTGGAAGTCGCGCAGATCAGAGAGGACGAGTATTTCGGAAGCTTGATTGCAGATGATCTGAAAGGTATCCTCCGTGACATTCGGAATGAGCATCGCCCTGACACCATGACTGCGGATGAAACAACCCTTGTTGCAACCGTGCAGGGTCAGTTGCAGGATGCGATGAACTTTGAGGGCAGTTCCAAGGAAAAGCAAGTCCGTGCGCTCATGGCAACAATCGGACTTGATTATGACACACTTACGAAGGAAGAGTTTGTCTCAATCATCAGCGGACTTAAAAAGTCCAAGTACCTGAAAAGTCCCATCAACCAGCGCGGAAAAGCACGACCGCAGCTACCACACGGAAAGGGCAAAAAGAAACGCAAATAAGGAAAAATCGGCCCCTGCTTTTGAGGCAGGTGCCGATTTCTGTTACCCTATAATGCGCTTGAATTTTTGGCGTAAGTGGCGTAAGTTTGGCGTAAATTCGCTTTTGCGCATCCAAAAAATCAAGCAATTTCAAGGCTTTGCGGTGTCTCTTAATACATGCCGCCCATCTCGCCGCCGGCGGGGGCAGCGGGAGCGGGG
>URXI01000261.1 GCA_900551775.1 uncultured Eubacterium sp.
GGATGTGGCGGTCGCCATGAATACTGGAACCCAGGCGGCAAAGGAAGCGGGCAACATGGTTGACCTGGACTCCTCTCCGACAAAGCTGATCGACATCGTGCGCATCGGCAAGCAGCTTTTGATGACGAGAGGCAGTCTGACCACCTTCTCCATCGCTAACGATGCAGCAAAATATTTTGCCATCATACCGGCACTGTTCATGGGTCTGTACCCGGGATTGTCAGCGCTGAACATCATGGGGCTGGAATCTCCGCTCAGCGCAGTTCTGGCGGCGATCATCTACAACGCCCTGATCATCATCGCATTGATTCCGCTGGCACTGCGAGGTGTTAAGTATCGGGAGGTATCGGCGGGCAGACTGCTTTCGAGAAATCTGCTGATCTATGGACTGGGCGGTATTGTCGCACCGTTTGTCTGTATCAAGGTCATCGACATGCTGCTGGCAGTGTGTGGATTAGTATAATACGACTAGGAGGAATGGATCATGAAAACTTTTAAATCTGTGCTGCCGAGGGCGGCGATGATCTTCATCATTTTTTCGATAGTCTGCGGCATCCTGTATACGGGAGTTGTAACAGGTTTGGCGCAGTTGATCTTCCCGGATAAAGCCAACGGAAGCATCATCGAAGTGGACGGAGAGAAATATGGATCGGAGCTGCTGGCACAACAGTATACCGATGAGAAATACATGTGGGGCCGCATTATGAACGTAGACGTCTCCACCTACACGGACAAAGACGGCAGCCATCTGATGTATGCGGCGCCGTCCAACAAAAGCCCTGCCAGCGATGAATATGAACAGATGGTGGCAGAAAGAGTAGAAATGCTTTGCGCCGCCAATCCGAAAAGGGAAGGAACCCCGATTCCGGTGGATCTGGTAACCTGCTCCGGCAGCGGACTGGACCCGGATATCTCTCCGGCGGCGGCCTCGTATCAGGTTCCGCGCCTGGCGGAGGCAAACGGCATGACCGAAGAACAGGTCAGGTCGGTCATAGACAAATGTACGAAAGGAAAGTTTCTTGGCGTGTTCGGTGAAAAGACCGTCAACGTGTTAAAGGTCAATTTAATGCTGGACGGGATTTTGAAATAGATTCTTGAAGAGGGACGTATGGAGCCTGTGTTCTAAGCGAAAGCGACTTAGAAATACAGATTGCATGCGGCTCTCTTCGTGGTATACTGATATTATGAGTAGCGGGAGGCATCGCATATGGAAGAAACACGGGTAAACCCGGACAAAATATTAGAGGCCATCAAGAGGGAAGACGAAAAGCAGCAGTTGGGACATCTGAAAATCTTTTTCGGCTACGCTGCCGGGGTAGGGAAGACCTATACGATGTTAAAAGCGGCACAAGCTGCAAAGAACAGAGGAATCGATGTGGTGGCAGGTTATATCGAGCCTCACGCCAGACCAGAGACCATGGAACTGATGCGGGATTTGGAAAAGCTGCCTGTCAAGGAGGTCAGCCACAAGAATATCACACTGAGGGAATTTGATCTGGACCAGGCCCTGGCTAGAAAACCTCAACTAATTCTCGTCGATGAACTTGCCCATACCAATGCAGACGGGTGCAGACACGAAAAGAGATATAAAGATGTAGAAGAGTTGCTAAAGGCAGGCATTGACGTCTATACCACGGTCAACGTACAGCACATCGAAAGCCTTAACGACATGGTGGCGGCCATCACCGGCGTTTCCGTGCAGGAGAGAATTCCCGATTCTGTCTTTGATGATGCTGAACAGGTGGAGTTGGTGGACATCGAGCCGGAGGATTTGATCCATCGGCTTCACGCAGGAAAGATCTATCGGGATGAACAGGCACAGCGGGCTTTGGTCAATTTTTTCAGCATAGAGAATCTGACCTCTCTCCGCGAAATCGCATTGCGCAGATGTGCAGACAGGATGAACAAATTGTCAGAGCGGGTCAGGAATATCACCAATGCGGAGTATTATAACGATGAGCACATTCTGGTCTGCCTGTCCTCTTCGCCGTCCAATAAAAAGATCATCCGCACTGCGGCAAGGATGGCAAGGGCGTTCAAGGGAACGCTGACGGCTCTCTTTGTGGAGACGCCGGACTTTGCGGGAATAAACGAAGAGGATAAGAAGCGGCTGCAGGACAATATCCGTCTGGCAACCCAGTTAGGTGCAAAGATTGAGACGGTGTACGGCGATGATATCGCCCTGCAGATTGCCGACTTTGCGCGGTTGTCGGGTGTTTCCAAAGTCGTCATGGGCAGATATAACGCAAAAAAGAAAATTTTGTTCGGGAGGCAGTCGCTGACGGACAAATTGATTGAGATGGCGCCGAGTCTGGAAATCTATGTCATTCCGGATAAAGACGTCCCTTATTATAAACCGCGGTCGTCGGCTGCGCGCACAGGGAAGTTCATCCTCTCAGATACACTGAAGAGCATGGTCATTTTGGCGGCGGCCACGCTGCTTGGATTTGCATTTTATGATATGGGGTTCAGTGAAGCGAATATCATCATGATCTACATTCTGGGGGTGGTGTTCACCTCCATGGTTACGAGCGGCAAAGGGTACAGCCTGGTCAGTTCCGTAGTCAGCGTACTGATCTTCAACTTTTTCTTTACCAACCCGCGCTACACCTTTAACGCCTATGACAACGGTTATCCGGTGACGTTTCTGGTCATGCTGATTACGGCCTTTCTCACCAGTACCCTGGTGGTCAGGCTCAAGCGGTATGCAAGAGAGGCGGTGCGGACGGCCTATAGAACAAAGATTTTGTTAGAGACCAATCAAATGCTGCAGAGCAACAAGCCGCGGAGGGAGATTGTGGAAATTATTTCCACGCAGCTAACCAAGCTGCTGAAGAGGGACGTAATCTTCTACCTGGCAGCGGAGGAAAAGCTGGTTCAGCCTGTCATCTTCCGAGCAGAGGAGGGCGGCGGCAAGAATGACTATCTCAGCGATAATGAAAAAGCCGTGGCGGCCTGGACTTTTAAGAACAACAAGCATGCGGGCGCTACCACGGACACCCTGAGCAGCGCAAAATGCCTGTACCTGGCGGTGCGTATCAACAGCAAGGTCTACGGCGTAGTGGGAATCGCCATTGACGGAAAGCCGTTAGATACCTTTGAAAACAACATCACCTTGTCCATTCTGGGAGAATGTGCTATGGCATTGGAAAACGAACAAGCCATGAGAGAAAAGGCGGAGGCGGATCTGCTGGCTAAGAATGAGAAGCTGCGCGCCAACTTGCTGCGGGCGATCTCCCACGACCTTCGGACGCCGCTGACCTCTATCTCTGGCAACGCAGGCATCCTGATGGCTAACGGCGACACCATTTGCGAAGAGAAAAAACATACATTATATACGTCGATTTATGACGATTCCATGTGGCTGATCAATCTGGTGGAAAACCTGTTATCTGTCACCAGGCTGGAGGACGGTTCCATGCATCTGAATTCCAGCGCCCAGTTGATGGATGAAGTCATCGACGAAGCGCTGCAGCACATCGATCGGAAAAGTGTGGAGCACAAACTGGTCGTCAATCAGCCTGATGACTTTCTCATGGCAAAGATGGATGCAAGGCTGATCATACAGGTAATTATCAATATTGTAGACAACGCTGTCAAGTACACGCCGAAGGGATCTGAAATCATCATTACGACAGCCAGGGACGGGGGAAACATCGTGGTCAGCATCGCCGATGACGGAGGCGGCATCCCTGATGAGGCAAAAAAACGAATCTTTGATATGTTTTACACGGTGGGCACGGGAATCGCTGACAGCCATAGAAGTCTGGGGCTGGGGCTTGCCTTGTGTAAGTCCATCATCAATGCCCACGGAGGAGAGATTTTCGTTTCCGATAACAAGCCGAAAGGTGCGGTTTTCCGATTTACGCTTCCGGCAGAGGAGGTAACTTTACATGAATAAACCATTGATTTTGGTCGTAGAAGACGATGCGGCCATCAGAAATTTAATCACCACGACTTTGGAAACCCACGACTACAGGTTCCAGGTGGCGCCTAACGGAGAAGCGGCGATTTTGGAAGCGTCGTCTCACAATCCTGATGTGGTGCTTTTGGACTTGGGGCTGCCAGATATAGACGGTATTGACATCATCAAGAAAATCAGAGGATGGTCTTTGATGCCCATCATCGTCATCAGCGCAAGGTCAGAGGATACAGATAAAATTGAGGCCCTGGATGCGGGGGCGGACGACTATCTGACAAAACCTTTTTCTGTGGAAGAACTGCTGGCACGGCTGCGGGTGACTTTCCGGCGGCTGAATTATGTTCCAGGCAGCCAGGATATCCAGAACTCCATCTTTACCAACGGAGATCTCAAGATCGACTATGCGGCGGGCTGTGCCTTTATGGGAGAGGATGAACTTCACCTGACGCCCATCGAGTACAAACTGCTCTGTCTGCTGGCGAAAAACGTGGGTAAGGTTCTCACCCATACTTATATTACAAAGGAGATATGGGGAAGTTCCTGGGACAACGACGTGGCGTCCCTGCGAGTCTTCATGGCGACCCTGCGCAAGAAGCTGGAAAAAAAATCGACTTCGCCGCAGTATATCCAGACCCATGTGGGGGTAGGTTATCGGATGCTGCGGGTGTGAAAAACGGTGGATAGGATTTAAATCCACGATACTTCAATGAATATATCTGCCTGTTTGGGCTATAATGTTCAATGAGAACTTGATTACTTTATTCTAATGGTGTATAATAAGTGAACAAAAAAGCCTTAATGGTCGGAAATTTTCAATGGATAGGTGATGGATATGGATATTAAGCGGGACAGATATTTGCAGGAACTGATTTCTTACCGATTTGATGGATTGGTCAAAGTCATAACAGGGATTCGACGTTGTGGCAAGTCATACCTTTTAAAAAACATATACCGAAGATATCTGCTTGAGGAGGGCGTGAAGGAAGAACAAATTATTTCTATAGAACTTGACCTTGCGAAAGATATAAAGTATCGTAACCCGCTGGAACTTGCAGCCTATGTAAGAAATAGCGTGGAAGGGAAGAAAGAGGAATACTATCTCTTTGTAGATGAAATTCAGATGTCAGACAAGGTGGCGAATCCCTACAATAAAGACGGAGAGAAGATTACATTTTACGATGCGCTAAATGACCTTCGCAGTCTGTCTAATTTGGATGTCTATGTAACGGGCAGTAACTCCAAGATGCTGTCAAGTGATATATTGACCGAGTTTAGAGGACGAAGTGATGAAATTCGCGTTCATCCGTTGAGCTTTTCTGAATACTATTCGGCAGTTGGGGGCGATAAAAGCGAAGCATTTGATGACTATGCTTTTTATGGAGGCATGCCTTTAATTCTTTCACGACCGAATGATGCGGCAAAAATGAACTATTTGAAATCACTATTTACGGAGGTATACATCAAAGACATTGTAGAGAGACGGCATATCGAAAGACAGGATGTATTGGAACAGATATTGGATTTACTCTGCTCTTCTATCGGCTCGCTGACAAATCCTGGGAAGATAGCAGATACGCTGCAATCAAAACAGACGAAAGGTGTTTCATCAAACACAATTCGTGCCTATATTGGACATTTAGAGGATGCTTTTTTATTCTCTGAAAGTAAGAGATATGATGTAAAGGGGAAATCTTATTTTGACTCCTCCAATAAATATTATTGCGAAGATTTGGGATTGCGGAACGCTCGTATTGGTTTTCGCCAGCAGGAGATGACCCATATCATGGAGAATATAATTTATAACGAATTGATAAATCGTCAATTCTCCGTCGATGTTGGAGTGGTGTATGCACGAACTGTTAATGCGAACAGTAATTCCGTTCGCACACCGAGAGAGATTGATTTTGTTGTCAATTCTGGCGGTAAGAGAACCTATATCCAATCAGCTTATGCAATGCCCTCGGAGGATAAAGCGGAAGCAGAACTCCGTCCGTTTGCACTTACGGGGGACTCATTTCCGAAGATGGTAGTGAGAAAAGATATCGGAAAACGATGGTATGATGATAAGGGGATTTTGAATATCAGCCTGATCGACTTCCTGCTAGATAAAACGGTCATTTAGCAATAAAGCCTTTATGGGCGGAAATTTTCAATGAAAACCGGTGGTCACTTTTGACCA
>URXI01000262.1 GCA_900551775.1 uncultured Eubacterium sp.
AAGAAGCCGACGCCGCCCATTTGGATCTGGTCGTATTGGACGTCAATCTGCCCGATGGCAGCGGCTTTGACCTCTGCCGCAGAATCAAGGCGGCAAATCCTGCGCCTGCCGTCATCTTTCTGACAGCCCGGGACATGGAAGAGGACATGCTGAGCGGTTTCGAACTGGGCGCTGACGATTATGTGACGAAACCTTTTCCCATCAGCGTCTTACAGAAAAAAATCGAAATCCTGCTGCGCAAAAATCCGCATCGCGCCACTGATGAAATCTATGACGATGGCGTTTTGTACATCAACTTTTCCGAAACCAGTGCCGCATTGTCAGGCATCCCGATTACTTTTACCGCTACAGAATATCGCATACTCAGACTCATGACTGCCAATTCGGGCATCGTACTGACCCGGCAGGTTTTGCTGGAAAAGCTCTGGGACGTCAACGAAAACTTTGTTGATGAGCATGCACTGACTTCTGCCATCAGCCGAATCCGCAGCAAGCTTGAAAAGAGCGGCGAACAATATATCAAGACGGTGTACGGGATGGGATACATGTGGATTGGAGGTCTCAAAAAATGAGTTACTTATTTGCTGCAATCGCCTATTTCCTGACCAGCGGGCTGACGATCATCCTGCTGCGCAGACATTTTGTTCAATTTGCAGACGATATCATCAGGCAGCTGGACGCTCTTCTCGCTGGCCGCCTGGAGGCCGATGCGCTCAAATACCAGGACACGTTATCCGACAAAGTTCATCATCGAATGGTAAAACTGCACAAAATCATCACCAGCAGTCAGGCCCGCATGGCCGAGGAGCGAACACAGCTGCAAGAACTGGTATCCGACATTTCTCATCAGGTCAAAACACCTATTGCAAACTTGAAGATGATCAACTCCACTCTTCTCGACAACGAAATGCCCTGCGAACAGCAGCGAGAATTTCTCAAAACCGCTGACGGACAATTGGACAAGCTGGACTTTCTGATGCAGTCCATGATCAAAACTTCGCGGCTGGAAACCGGCGTCATCGCTTTGAAAAAGACGATGCAGCCACTCTACGACACCCTGGCTTCTGCCCTGGGCGGCATTCTTTTCTCTGCAGAAAACAAGCACATCAGCGTAACCGTGGACTGCCCAGAAAACCTGGCCGTCTCTCATGATCAGAAATGGACTGGCGAAGCCCTCTTTAATATTTTGGACAACGCCGTCAAATATACAGAAGAAGGCGGGTGCATCACGGTAAAAGTCCTCGATCAGGAGATGTACGTCAAAATAGAAATCTCTGATACAGGCAAGGGCATTGCCGAATGTCATCAGGCTGATATCTGGAAGCGATTTTACCGCGAAGAAGATGTCCACGACGTGGACGGCATCGGCATCGGCCTTTACGTGGCAAGAAAAATCATCACGCTGCAGTCCGGTTATATCGTCGTCAGCTCTCAGCCAAGCGAAGGCGCCGCCTTTTCCGTCTATCTGCCAAAAAATTTTTAATTTCTTAAGGATTGCGTGATATTTCTGCGAGATTTTCCTTTTATAATGAGGCCATCAAAAGAAAGGTGGTATTGTTTATGAATATCCTACAGACAAAAAATCTAAAAAAGTATTATGGCATGGAGCCGAACATCACCAGGGCCCTGGACGGTGTGGATTTTTCCGTAGCAGAGGGAGAGTTCACAGCCGTCGTCGGCACGTCAGGTTCTGGCAAATCCACTCTGCTCCACATGTGCGGCGGCCTGGACGTGCCCACAGCAGGTGACGTGATTGTCAGCGGGCAGAATTTGTCCCAGATGAATGACGAGGAATTGACTATATTCAGGAGACGCAACATCGGATTTGTATTCCAAAACTACAATCTAATTCCCATCCTCAATGTCTACGAAAACATTGTCGTGCCCGTCGATTTAGACGGCGATGAAGTCGATAAAGCCTACTGCGACGAAGTCATCTCCCTGTTGGGACTAACCGAAAAGCTGTCCGAAATGCCCGGCAATCTGTCAGGGGGCCAGCAGCAGCGCGTAGCCATCGCCAGAGCTTTGATCACAAAACCTTCTCTGATTTTGGCAGACGAGCCGACTGGCAACCTGGACAGCAAGACCAGCGCTGATGTACTCGGTCTTCTGCAAAGCACCAGCAGGCGGTTCAACCAAACCATCGTCATGATCACCCACAACAATGAAATCGCCCAGCTTGCCGACCGTATCGTCCGCATTGAAGACGGCACAATCGTGCAGTAAGGAGGCGGACAGTATGAAAGACATATTAAACAAAAACAATAACAACGGCCTGATCAAAAAATTAGCTGCACGGAGCTTGAAAAGCGCCAAGATGCGCAATACCTTTACCTTATTGACCATCATCCTCTCAGTCGCATTGATCAGCGGACTCGCTCTCTTCGTCTTCGGCGTCAGGCAGGCAGATAAGAACCAGTTGGACACGATGCAGCAGGTCCTCTACGAAAATCTGAGCGGCTCGCAGGCGGAAAAGCTGCGTTCCGATGAACGAATTGCAGATTCTTTGATTTTGAAATCCGGCACCCGTGTCGAAGCAGGCGATTACACGATTCAGCCTCTCTATGTGGAGCAGACCGAAAGCACCATCTCCGCTCAAAAGGTGACAGTCGGCCGTTATCCAGAAAAGATAAACGAAATTGCCGTCGATCAGGCGTATATGAAGCAAATCGGCAAGGCGGCAAAACTCGGAACCGTCTTGGAACTGCAGAACTTTGACGGCGATACAGAGACTTTCCGCGTCAGTGGATTTTGTGACAGCGGTTCATCGTCCCATATATATCCTATCCTGTTTTCTAAAGCCTACGCCGAGAAGGGACCTTGGCTGAAAGATCTGCCCTATACTTTAGGTGCAAAAATCGACGGCGCCAAGATGATGAGTGAAGATGATTTCTTGGAAACCATCACGGATATCGGCGCAGACTACGGCGTTGACAGAGCCAATATCAATGAAAATGCCAAGTTCACCACTTCACTGGTGATGAATACCCAGGAAATTATGACTGTCGTTATCATAGCCCTCTTCATTCTCTTTGTCAGCATCGTGGTCATCTACAGCATCTTCTACATCTCGGTCATGAGCCGCATCCGTCAGTTCGGCCAGCTGCGCACCCTTGGCGCTGCGCCGAGACAGCTCAAGAAACTCGTCAAAAGAGAAGGCATGACCATGTTCCTCATCGGCGCGCCCATCGGCCTGCTTCTGGGAACTTTGTTCGGCTGGTTCATGGCGCCGGAGGGCTGGCTCTGGATCAATACCATCAGCGTAGCCGCCGTCACACTGGCAGCAGATTTTTTTACCATTATGATCTCTGTCAGAAAGCCGGCGAAGATTGCCGCCTCCATCTCACCCATTGAAGCAGCAAAAGCCAGCGGATACACGAAGATCAAAGGGCCCGCAGTCCTTCACCGGAAAATCACGCCATTCAACCTGGCAAGAATGGGAATCAAAAGAGATCGCAGGAAGTTCATCGTCACGGTATTCTCTCTCTGTATCAGCGGCATCGTCTTTATGGCGGGTGCAACCTTCCTTTCCTCTTTTGACAAGCTGGACTTTTCGAAACAGGGCTTCTACAGATACAGCGAATATCAGATCTGGATTTCAGAAAATACTATCAATGCCAACGCCGAAGGTCTGACCGGGGTGCAGAAAAACAACCCTCTGGACGATGCTCTGGTCAGAAAGATCGAAGCCATCGATGGCGTAAAGAAAGTGATCAGTCAGAAGAAAATCCACGTCGATTACAGATATGAGAATAACCAACGCAGCGACGGCTTCGTACCCTTTACCAGAGAAGAGACGAAATACATCAACAAGTATCTTGCAGATGGACAAAAGGCAGATTATGATCTGGCGGTAAAGGAGAAGAAAATCTATGTTCTCTCAAATGACACCGCCGAGAAGGTACTGGGAAAGCCCTTTAAAATAGGCGCACCCATCGACATCAGCTGGTTTGACGGAAAGGAAAAACGCACGGAAACCTTCACCATCGCAGGAGAACTTGACAAAGGTATCTATAATGACGACGATGCCTATCGAATCGTCAGTCTGGTCGGTTTCTTTGTCGTTCCCGAAGACACCATAAAGCACATGGTGAAGGAAGGCTTCAATTATAATCGCGTACTGCTGGTGGATACCGACTGGCCCGCTGCAGAAAAGCAAGTCACCGCTCAGCTTACCCGCCTGGTTGATGCAAACGACAAACTGTCCCTCGATACCCTGCGCCAGCAGATTAAAGAGGATGAGCAGATTACAGGCAGGCTGACCACCTTATTTCTAGGGCTCAGCGCCTTTATCATCCTCTTCAGCGTCATCAACCTGATCAATACCATCGTCACCAGCGTCATGTCCAGGCGGCAGGAGTTCGCCATGCTGCAGTCCATCGGCATGGGCAAAGGTCAACTGATCAAGATGATCCAGGGAGAAGGGCTGATTTTAGCGCTATATAACATTCTCTTTTCTCTGACTCTGGGAGGCGCATTGGGCTGGCTGATCATCTGGGCTCTGAGAGAGACCGGCGTAGGATATCTGTACTGGAACTACCCTCTGCTCTACGGTGCGGGCTACTCCCTGTTTGTCATCCTTCTGCCGCTCATCGTCTCCGCCATAGCCATCAAAATGGCGCAGAGCAAATCCATCGTCGAGCGGCTTCACGAGGCAGAGTAACGCAAACGAGCAGTGCGGGCCCATAGAACATCAAAACGCTCCTCTGCTCCTCACAAATCGTTCCAGCCGATTCATGCCTTCTTCCAGCACCTCCTGTGCGTAGCAGCAGGAAATCCTCACATGGCCTTCTCCGCAGAAGCAGCTGCCCGGAGTCAGCGCCAGTCCTGCCTCTGCAATCAGCCTCCGACAGAAGGCATCCGATGTCATACCAAACCCTTCGATGGAGGGAAAGGCATAGAATCCTCCATCTGGCGGTCTTACCGCCAGCCCCATCTCAGAAAGCCGCCTGCAGACATAGTCGGTACGATGCTGATATGATTCCCGCATAGGCGAGAAGTCAAAGCGCAGGGCTTCTTCACAGGCTGTCTGCACAAAAGAAGGAATGGAAACTACATTATATTGGTGCACCTTTTCCAGTATCTCTACAACCGGTCTGTCTGCCAAAAGATAACCGGCGCGGAAGCCGGTCATGGCATAGGGTTTGGAAAAGCTCTGCACCACGATGAGCTGTGCTTTCAAATCCTCACAGGAAGCCAGAGACCGGCGAGTACCAAAAGCCAGTTGGCTGTATACCTCATCGCAGATGATAAACACCGGTTTGTCTTTGAAAAATTCATGGAGACAGGTAAGGGTCTCCTCCGTATAGGCTGTGCCGGTCGGGTTGTTGGGTGAATTGAGGATGACCGCTTTTGTGCGGGTCGAATAGGCAGTCCGCAGCTGTTCCTCTTCAATCTGAAACCCATTATTCCTGGTATCCAGACGTACCGTTTTTCCGCCGCACATGGTTATGATGGACTCGTACAGGCCGAAAGCAGGTACCGGCACGATGACCTCATCTCCCGGCTCAATAACTGCAAAGAGCGCATCAAAGAGTGCTTCTGTCGCTCCGATTGTGACAATGACTTCATCTGATTTATAAAAAACCCCTTTTTGATGTTCGTAATCGGCGATGGCTTTTCGCAGGCTGTCGTAGCCGGCATTGGGCGCATAATGGGTCTGGTTGTCGTCGAGGGCGCGCTTCAGCGCTCCTTTGATGTCATCAGGCGTGTTGAAGTCCGGTTCCCCCAAGGTCAGACTAATGCAGCCCTCTCTTGCCTGCGCCAACTGCGCAAATTCCCTGATACCGCTGCCGCTTACGCGCTGCAGCGGTTCTTTGATTAAAGTCGTCATGTTCATGAGGTCTACAGCTTTCTCAGAGCATCTACAATCTCAGTCTTCCCTACAGTGCCCTCATCCTTCATCTTCAGCACCCTTGCCGGTACCCCTGCAGCCACCGCGCCGGCGGGAACGTCGCAGGTGACCACCGACCCGGCTGCGACGACGCTGCCCTTTGCCACTCGCACGCCTTCAATGATCACAGAATTGGCTCCGATCATCACATCGTCTTCAATAACGACAGGCACTG
>URXI01000263.1 GCA_900551775.1 uncultured Eubacterium sp.
CGAGTGCGCCTTTAAAGATACCCGGAAATGCGATAACGTTGTTGACCTGGTTCGGGAAATCGGAACGTCCGGTTCCTACGACTCTTGCACCAGCAGCTTTTGCCAGATCCGGCATGATCTCAGGCACCGGGTTGCTCATGACGAAAACGATCGGATCCTTTGCCATGGAGCGGACC
The DNA here is from genome assembly GCA_900551775.1 of uncultured Eubacterium sp. Taxonomy (GTDB): domain Bacteria; phylum Bacillota; class Clostridia; order Peptostreptococcales; family Anaerovoracaceae; genus Senimuribacter. Next base: position 177 of record URXI01000263.1, read on the forward strand.
ATGTCCTGGGTTACAATGCCAGGTTTTGATACGCCGATCAAAATATCCGCCCCCTTCATGGCGTCTGCCAGGCTTCCCACCAGCTTTTCTCTGTTGGTAACCTGCGCCATCTTCTGCTGCTCCGGATTGTTATATGGTGCACCATCGTAGATGGTGCCTTTGCTGCCGCAGAGAATCACTTCTCCAAATCCCAGGCGCATGACCATCTTTGCAATGGAAATCCCTGCAGAGCCCGCACCGCTGATGACGATCTTGAGATTCCCCATCTGCTTTCCCGTCACCTTGCATGCATTGAGAAGGCCTGCGCTGGTGATGATGGCCGTGCCGTGCTGATCGTCGTGGAACACCGGAATGTCACACTTTTCGATCAGCGCCCTCTCGATCTCAAAACATCTGGGCGCACTGATGTCCTCCAGATTGATGCCGCCGAAGCTCTTGGAGATATTATATACTGTGTCAATGATCACCTGAGGATCCTTGGAATCGATACAGATGGGAATCGCATCGATGTCCGCAAATGCTTTGAAAAGCGCACATTTTCCTTCCATAACAGGCATGCCTGCTGCCGGCCCGATATCGCCCAGTCCCAGCACCGCCGTGCCGTCGGTGATGACGGCAACCGTGTTTCCCTTTCCTGTATAGGTGTAGGCCAGGCTCTCGTCCTTTTCGATTGCAAGGCAAGGCTCCGCTACGCCTGGCGTGTAGGCGATTGCCAGTTCCTCTTTATTTGTAATCGGCGCCTTTGTCTCAATGGAGAGCTTGCCTTTCCACTCTGCATGCTTTGCCAGCGCTAATTCTTTTTTGTCCATATCATTCCCATCCTTTCGTGTTTATCTGTTTATATTATACGACTCTGCCAGCAGTGTCGCAAGGCGATTTGGGTATTTAGACAAATCCGGCGCAAAATGCGTTTTTCTAACAGCATTACGCCGGATTCCTCCCTCGAAAACGGAAAATTATTCCATTTTCATCCATTTTTATAAAAATTTGCAATATACGCTCCGGATTTTGCATAGCGAAACTGGACTTTCCGGCATTTTTTTCGCATCTGTGGCCGATCAGCCACAAAATTGACCCTCTCCGGCCAAAAAATCCGGCGCTAGGTATAGTTTTTTTGCCGCTTTACGCCGTTTCAGCGATTCCGCGGTCACGATGGCCACGGCGATTCCGTAAAACTCCTCCCAAAGGTTATAACAGCTCCGGCAGACCCGCAAGCCACTCTTCACCGACTTTGATCTGTCTTCTGACTTCGCTCGGTGCAGTGCCCCCAAAGGAAACTCTGGCATCCACGCAGGCTTTGATGCTGATATCGCCCAGAGATTCGCGGGTAACGCGGCTGTCGATGGCCTGCAGATCTTCTTCCGTCAGATCCTCAAAGTCGCAATCCTTCTGCTCACAGGCTTTTACCATCTGACCTACGATGGAATGAGCTTCTCTGAATGGAATACCCTGTTTGGCAAAGTGCTCCGCGATATCCGTGGCATTGAGGAAGCCTTTAGCAAACTGCTTCTCAATCTGATCCATTCTGAACTCAGTCTTATCCAGCATGTTGGCAAAGATCTGAATGCTGGCCTTCCACGTATCCACAGCGTCGAAGAGACTTTCCTTGTCCTCCTGGAAATCCTTGTTGTAGGCAAGAGGCGTCCCCTTCATCACGGTCAGAAGCTGCATCAGGTCGCCATAGACTCTGCCCACCTTTCCGCGGAGCAGCTCTGCCATATCCGGGTTCTTCTTCTGCGGCATGATGCTGCTTCCTGTGCAGTAGCTGTCGTCGATGGCGATATAGGAGAATTCCTGGGAGTTCCACCAGACGAATTCTTCCGCCCACCTGGACAGGTGCATCATGGAAATGGAAGCGTCCGAAAGGAATTCCAGGCTGTAGTCGCGGTCGCTGACGCTGTCCATGGCGTTTTCCGTCGGTGCGTCAAAACCCAGCAGCTCTGCCGTTCTCGCTCTGTTGGTCGGCAAAGTGGTTCCCGCCAAAGCGCAAGCGCCTAAAGGACAAAGGTTCATTCTCTCATAAGCATCCATGAGTCTTTCGATATCTCTTCTGAACATCTGGAAATATGCCATGAAGACAAAGCCCAGGGTGATCGGCTGCGCGTGCTGCATATGGGTAAATCCCACGGTGATAGAGTCGGCATACTTCTCTGCCTTCTCCAGAATCACAGATTCCAGATAGCAAAGCCTGTGGACGATTTCTCTGATCTCCTTTTTCAGATACATTCGTCCGTCCACCTGGCACTGGTCATTTCTGCTTCTCGCCGTGTGAAGCTTCTTGCCCACTTCGCCGATTTCGGCGATGAGCCTGCTCTCAATTCCCATGTGGATGTCCTCGTCGTCCACAGTAAAGACGATCTCACCGCTTTTGATTTTCTCCCTGATCTTTTCAAGACCGGTCACAATCTGCTCCGCTTCAGCCGAAGTCACGATGCCCTGCTCGCTGAGCATGGTCACGTGTGCGATGCTGCCGTCGATATCTTCGTTATACATTCTCTTGTCAAAACCGATGGACGCATTGAACTCTTTTACGATGTCGTCCATATCCTTTTCAAATCTACCACCCCATAAGCTGGCCATATAAAACACCTCCAATTATACTGACTGAGAAGCTTCTTCGGCTTCCAGTTTCTCTATATCCTTTATATTTAGATTCTTGACAGAAACGCCCTTGAGCTTACCTGCCAGATTATATACGATAACTAATAACACCGCGCATACAACTGTGACGATGACGCTGTCCGTGACGCCTGCCGCGATGAATCCCACAATGGATACGCTGGCACAGATCATGGCATACGGAAGCTGGGTCCACATGTGTTCCATCAGTCCGCAGGAAGAACCTGTGGCCGCCAAAATAGTCGTATCGGATACCGGTGAACAGTGGTCACCAAAGAGTCCGCCGGAAAGAACTGCCGCGATGGTGACATATAGCGGCGCGCCGAGAGCCACTGCCATTGGAATCGCAATGGGCATGACGATGGCAAAGGTTCCCCAGGACGTGCCTGTGGAAAATGACATCAAAGCGCCGATGACGAAGATGATTGCCGGGATACTCCATGCCGGAATATTGCCCTCTGCCATCTGTACGATGTATTCAGAAGTTCCCAGGGCTTTACCTACAGAACTGAGCCCCCAGGCCAGAACCAGCATCAGAATACATTCGAAGAGTTTTCCTAATCCCTTGATGTAGATGGAGATGCCTTCCTTCAGCGGCTTCACCTTGTAGAAAGCCATGAGGATAATCATGGTGATGGCAGCAAAGAGATAGCCGGTGATCAGTGCGATCCTGAAATCTCCGCCAGGAACCTGCTTAACAGGAAAACCCTGTGGCGCCAAAATGCCAAAAAGAGTTAGGAAAAGCACGAATAGCGGTGCCAATACGACGACCAATGGTGTATGATTGTCCAGGACCATGGACTTCTTTTCCAGTTCTTCAGAATTACCAATCGTAGAGAAGATGCCCTTCTGCGCGTTCAGTTCTGCCTTCGCCATAGCGCCGAACTCTTTTCTCGAAAAGGCTACCATCGGCACCATGATCAGACAGAGAATCGGATAGATCTGGAACGGAATCGCATGGATGAATGCGGTCCAGTCTGTGATATCTGTAATATGTAAGGCTTCTAATTCCGTCTTGATCAGACCCATAGAATAGACGCCCCAGCCGATAAAGGGAATCAGCACGCACACCGGTGACGCGGTGGTGTCGATGATCCAGGCCAGCTTTTCCTTCGAAATACGCATCTTCTCGAAAATCGGCGTAAAGATCGGGCCGACGATGAGGGGTGTTCCCAGCTCCGAGAAGAAGACAGCGATGCCGGCAATCCATGCCGCAATCTGTGTCTTGCACCTGGTGTTGACAAAATGAGCGACACATCTGGCAAAGGCTTCCGCTCCGCCGGATTTTTCAATCAGGGTTACAAAGCCGCCGATGAAGACCAGCAGTACGATGATGCCTGCGTTGTAGCTGTCCAAAAGCTGCGCCATGACGTAGTCACCCACCATGGACTTTACTGCAGTGATCGGATTGCCTGTTGACAAAATCAACACGCCGGAAAATACACCCGCAAACAACGATACTAAAACGTTTCTCGTCTTGATCGCAAGACCGATGGTCAAAACGATAGGGATTAGTGATAAAATACTCGTTTCCATTACGAACCTCCAAATAAATTAAGATAATATCGGTTAAAAGATCTTTGCCATAATATATAGCAAATACCGTGCCAACGAAAATTCCCAATATTTCAACGTTTTGTTCTACGCCGAAAGGTTTATTGGGTTTTTCGTCATCCCATTAATTCCATTATTTCTTTTAGAAGTTCGTCTCCCTTGGGCAGAAGGACGCTGCCGCCTCTGCCATGCTGCGATCTGACAAAACCCAGTCCCGCCAGTTTGCTGAGACAGGTTCTGATTTCCGTTTCCGTATAGAGAAGACCTTTTTCCTGCAGAACTGCCTCAAGCTGCCTTCTGCCGATCTTCCTGCCAGCTGCTCTGGCCTCCTGCAGGGCAAGTAAGAGATTGGCAATCAGCTCCCTGTCGTTCCACCAGCCGAAGATGACATCGCGGAATTCTCCTTTCCGCTCATCAGAATTCTTTGGTTTTACAGCAGCAGAAATTCTCTGCACCGGGACCGTGAAGACAGAGGCTGGCAGATCACCAGCTTCAATACGCAGCTTTCCCAGGCTTTCCAAATACTCTATGACATTTTTCAGTTCCCTGATGTTTCCCTTCCAACAGTGAGAGTGCAGACGTTTTGATGCTTCGTCAGAAAAAGTCATCTCTTTCCCCATGGCTGCCATAAAGACATCCATCAAAAATGGAATATCCTCTTTTCGCTCTCTCAGAGGTGGAATGTCCAGCGGCAGAACATTGATTCTGTAATACAAGTCCTCTCGGAACTCTTTCGCCTCAACCAATTCCAACAAGTTTTTATTGGTGGCGGCGATAACCCGCACGTCGATATCAATCAGCTTTGCAGAACCGATTCTCGTCACCGTCTTTTCTTCCAGGACACGCAGCAGCTTGCTCTGCAAAGCCAGGGGCATCTCCCCGATCTCATCGAGGAAGATCGTCCCCTGGTGAGCCAGTTCGAAGTAACCGATTTTGCCGCCTTTTCTCGCCCCCGTAAAAGCGCCTTCCTCATAACCGAACAATTCGCTTTCCAGCAGGTGTTCGGGAATCGCGGCACAATTCAGCGCGACAAAGTTCCGCTTGCTGCGGGCCGAGGCGTTATGAATGCTCTGCGCAAAGACTTCTTTGCCAGTGCCCGATTCCCCTATGATCAAAACCGAAGAATCCGATTTTGCCATGCGTTCTGCCACCATTACGCTTTCACGAATCCGGCTGCTGACGCCGACAATATCGGTAAAGGTATACCTGGCGCCGTGGCCGGCTCTGGCAATCTGCGCACGAATGCCGTGCTGTTTTTCCTCTGTTTCTGCAAAATTCTTCAAGGTGATAATGTTTCCCGTATATCTGTCTTCAGAGATGATCGGACTTACGTTGATGACGATGTCTTTGCCATCGACCACGACAACCTTATCCGAAGTCACCTCCGCCTCCATTCCAATAGGAAGTTGCGGCAGCAGCTCATCGGCATTAAACCCGTCGACTTCCGTCTTGAGAATGCTGCGGGCTTTTTTGTTGCTGAGCAGGACGATACCCGATGCGTCAGTCAAGAGGATGCCGTCCTCAATCAGCTCGACCAGGGTCTTAATCTGTTCATTCTTATCCTTGGTATCACTGAGAATACGGTCAATGCCGAAGGATGCCGTCACAAAACGCTTCCGCGCCTCCCTGGCCTGCTGTGAGCCGAAAATATCGTCGATGTCCATTTTGTTCGCCAGCTCCACGATGCAGTTGACATC
>URXI01000264.1 GCA_900551775.1 uncultured Eubacterium sp.
GTCGTATCGCAATCTGTGGCCGTCTCTCTCTATTCAGAGCAAATCCTTGTCCATTTTGTTCAAAAGGTATCTGACCGCTATCATACTTCAAAGGCATGTGCCGCCTTTGGCATATGGGACAGCGCCGTTTTTGCTGCAAATTCAGGACAGCAGCCAATCAATCAGATACAGGGACTTGATTCCATCGTAGGAGTTGATATAGTTTCTATCCATCGACAATACGATTTTCTCGTAGTTATCGGGGATCATGCGCAGCGGTCTCAGTTCCCGTTCACGGGTTTCCGGCGACTGCATACTTTCAGTTACCTGGATATACAGCTTATCATTGGGCTTTTCCGCTACAAAGTCAACTTCTGTTTCTCCAACCTTCCCGATGTAAACGCGATAATCACGCCTGATCAATTCTAAGAATACGATATTTTCTATGATATGACCCCGGTCTGCATCACGGTAGCCAAGCAGCATGTTGCGGAAGCCCATGTCAATGATGTAGTTTTTCCCTAATGTTTTCAGAAGCCGTTTGCCCTTCACATCATATCTTCCGACCGAGCAAAAGACAAATGCGCTGCAAAGCATGGAGATATATTTATGCACCGTTTTGGCTGCGACATTTTTACCCTTCCCGGTCTTTATATCTCCCTCATTGGATAAGACATTGCCGATGCTGTTTGGAGAAGTAATACTGCCAATGTTGGAACAAAGAAACAGCACGATTTTCTGCAGCATCCCTTGATCAGTCTGGTTGTTACGCTGAAGAATATCGCGCAGCACTACTGTTGAATAAATACCTTCCAGCGCCTGATTGCTTCTGGCTTCGTTGAACTGGTATTCCCTCAAAATCGGCATCCCTCCGAACTGCAGGTATCGCTGAAATTTTTCTTCTATGGTGACGGCAGGGTCAAACTCGTAGAAGGTCAAAAACTCCTTAAATGACAGCGGAAGCATACGGATTTCCACATATCTTCCGGAAAGCAATGTGGAAAACTCGGTAGAAAGCAAATAAGCATTGGAGCCTGTGATGTAAATGTCTACATCAAAATCAATCCTAAAAGACTCTACAGCCTTTTCCCAATGCTCTACAGCCTGTAGTTCATCAAAGATCAGATACGTCTTTCCCTCTTTCGGAATCCGTTCACTGACATAGTCATAGAAAGTGAGATAGTCAGTAATATCTCGATAGCGCAGCGATTCCAAGTTCATATGGATGATGTTGCTATCAGCGACTCCGCTGTCTGAGAGGTATTGGTGGAACAGTTCCAGCAAAGACGATTTTCCACATCTGCGAATACCAGTAACAATTTTGACCAGATCCACATCTCTATTTTCTATGAGCTGACTCAAATACTCCGGACGGTTGATAAGTTCAGCCATAATGCACCTCCTAGTTTTCTTATTTCTATTATACTAGAAAATTTGAATCCGTCAATAGTTTTGAACTTCTAAGTCCGAAACTTCTTATATTTTTACATTTTTCGACATCATATAAGTAAAACTTCTAGTGTATTACCATAGTATTAAAGTCATCAGTCGGCAAGCAGCGTACTTGCTCCACGGGAATTTAACCCCAGCTGTGGTTCACACAGAGCCGCCCTCATTGCGTGTTCCTGGTTAACAGGGCTGTGACCGGACGGGAGTATCATTGCCCTCTCTGATGATTATCGCATGAAGCAGGAGCTGCCTGCCCTTTACAGCCGGATAGTTCTCGCAAAGCAGAATTGCTTCATGGCGTACCCGCTGACGGCGCTTTTTACTCATCGTAATATCAAAGAGAATGTACCTGATGAATGTATATTCTGCTGTCTAGGTTCAATGGATCGACAGACCAAATCTCTCACGGCAATGCCGGTATTCAGTTTGTCCTTCCAATAACTAGGCAGCAAACCCGGCAAAAATATAACCTTTTACAAAAACTTTTTCAGTTTTTTTCTGATGGTCTTTATCCTGTTGGCCAAGGCAGGCTGGGAGATTCCCAGTATTTCGGCGATCTCCTTTTGGGTCCTCCCCTCAAAAGCATACATATTTATGATTTTCAGTTCCTCTTTAGTAGCAGATTTCAGCCCCCGCTGAAGTTCTTTGTTCTCAATCAGTTCTACCCACCCCATGGTTCTCTCGCAAAAGTAGTCATCTGAATCTGACAGCCTTTCCATGAAATAGCAATATAGCGGGTTATTACTCACCTCATCTCCCATTACATCATCAAATCCATACTCTGATAAGAATTGATTATGTATGCGGAATATTCTCTCGCGTTTAAACTCCTCCCAATCATAGCTTCTCATTGCGGCAATCTGCTTTTCCGTCATCCCGGCCCGTCTGTATTCTGCAGTAAGCCTTTCCCACCTTGCATCAAACTTCATCTTCTCTGTCTGGTAATTAAATTTCATCGCGTACTCCTTACCGAGCCGCAGAACATATGCAGCTGGTACGGCGGACGAAAAAAAGAGCCTGGCAAAACATACAGGGTATGCAGATTTTCATCTGTCATCCAGTTACATATGTTTTGCCAGGCTCCTAATGATTCCCGGGCACAGCCTTTCTGCCATGCCTTGTCAAGTTCAATCCATTCACAAACTCTTGACCAAAGGCGCCGTCTGTAGAGGTTCACGGTTTCTTTACTTCCTTTGGTAAAGGCTTCCGCCTGATATGACGATTGCGCTATTGGTCTCACTTCTTATTCAGTTGTCAATAATTCCAAGGTACTTTCACATACCGTCAGCCTGTGAGCCGAGTGGTTTACAATTAATTTACTGCGACACTTCACACACTGAATCTCCACACGGGTGCCTTCCATACTTTTGAGTAAAGGTTTGCCACACCTAGGGCATGAAATAATATACATTACTTTTTTCGTTTCCATATCATTCCCCCTTCACTTTATGTATTGTGAAGGGATGTTCGATTTCACAACCAGAATTTTTTCATCTTTTCGAGAATTTTTTTCTTTCTCTTCGACACCGCCTGTTGTGTAATATGCAGCTCCTCGGCCAATTCACGTTCTGAACACAAAATTTCATTCAGGTACAGCCTGCCTATCAGCCATCTTTCTTCTGGGGTAAGCTGCATAAGGGCATTCTTCAGCTTTTTGTAGTCGTCCTTTCTGATCAGGCTTGTCTCCGGGTTGTCCCCGTCAGTAATTCCGCACAAAAGTGCCTGACTCACGGGCAATTCTCTGCTACCCAGTGAAATTATGACAAGTTCATTACTTGTCGATGCAAGATGTCTGTGGGCATCATACTCCTTTCTCCACTTCTTGTATTCATTCTGCGAAGTCTCAATGATAATTTCTGCATCCTCATAGGCAATATCATCCGTCAAACGGATAAAGTACACTTCCGCTCCTTCAGGCGAATTGATCCTTTGGTAAAATTCCTTACCTGTCACTTCAATCAGTTTTTCTTCCTGATCATCTAAGACCTGTTTTTTTACTAGATATATGGTTTTTTTCATTTGGCGTGATCCTTTCGTTTTGAATGGTGAAATAACTTCAAAACGACGGGTCACGGATATTTGGCGATATATGGGTTCCATTTGTCTGAATGTTTTAGACACAAAAAATACCTGGCAAAACAGCAACTTCCCCAAAAGGATTTCTTACTGTTTACCAGGTCATAGTTCTTTCCAGCTTGAAATGCTCTGATTTTCAGATTTGTCACTCACACGATAGTTTAAAATCGCTTATACAAGCAACACCACTTGTTAGACGCGTGGCAGTGATTTTGCATTTTGTAGCTGGGTCAACATTCGCCCTAATCGATTAACAATGATTTAATATGTGTCCGTATTTGACTTCCCTTTTATAGTTTCTAAAAGCTTACCAGATTTATATACCTTCAAAATATATTCCGCATGGTAGGTTCCTTTCGTTGTTAGTTTTTTAGAATCTGATATTTTAAAATAACCCGCAGAAAGATACAGACGATCTGTCTTCGTCTTGATTACAGTCCCTTTACTGTTTACCAATTTTAAAGTGGCATCAACATAACTGATGCTGGTTGATGTTTGGGGTTCTAACCTTACCTGATAAGATGCAGTCCCGCTAGTTATAACCAATCTAGGTACAACAGATGTCGTGGCTTCATAGCGTGGGGTTACACCATCCTCAACAGGCGCAGCCGTTTGCTCTGTTGCAAAACAGGATCCATAACTGAGAAATAACATTAATGCTGCGACAACTAAAACAATAATCTTTTTCATAAATTCCTCCTTCAAATTTTATCCCTTTTACACTTAACCTAAATTATCATTAATATTGGACGATAAATTAAAAATAAATTAAAAAATTTAATTGCCAAAGTAAATTCCGTCCACTGCCTGAACTTACATCGAATTTTCATATCCCCCGCGCACCCCTGAGCCTACTTCAGTAAAGCGGATATGAACATGAAAAAAGTGCACCCACATTTTTATAAAAATGTCAAGAAAAACCTCGTATTCAAGCTTTTGATGCAAGGTTTGGAATACGAGGTTTTCATATTTTTTAACTTAATGTCATTGCGACTGAGCCGGTGATCATGATTTTAATTAGGTAAACAATGTCAGAAACTCTGTTTTGGTGTTTTAAACGAGTTGTATGTGTGGTATTGGAGCCCATCCCATAAGTAGGCTTTGCACCACGCATAGTATGTGCCTTTTGAAGTATTATAATCCGCTGTGATGATGAGGCCCAAACAACCGTCACTATCGTTATAATGTGGCCCTGTTGTAGCCACAATGGATCCTGTGGACTTCACTAAATAGGCTTTCACACCTATATAGCCTGCTTTCACGGAACTGCCCTTGTTGATTGACACTTCGCCTTTACCACTTGCAATTCCGCTACTCTTAAATAGTGTGACCGTGGCCTGGTTTAAATATTCCCGTCCTCCGAACAGGATTATTTGACCAGTTGACTGTGCGCCAGCATTGGTAGCCCTTGTTGTCGCAGGTAGATCCTGGGAACTGCTTGGAGAATGAACAACAAATTCCCCAATCCTGACAGCTCCATCTTTTTCATATACTGGGATAACCCGGTTTTTCTTAATTTTCTGCATGGACACTGCCTCTTCTGGACATGTTGGCAGATCTCCTTCAAGATCCGAATATCTAACATATCCTTCCTTGCCGTTTGTTGCAACCGCAGCCACTAAATCCGGCGCTTGACCGTCTGCTAATATACTACCGTAGGTCTCCCCATTTGCATTAGTCTTAATTTCGGTAATACTCTGTGTAGCCGCAGTTGCTGGAACGCACATTAATGTGATCAGCAGTATTGCTGATAAGGCTAATTTGAAGCATTTACGTTTCATTCTCATATCATTACCTCCTCGCTTTCTTCACAGTGTCTGAAATATACAGTGCTTAACCATCGATTAAAGCCTGGATGACACCGCCAGTTGAATTAGTTTATATGTGTACCTCCACGAGGCAAACATCAATTAAGGATACTACAATTCAAACTCGCCAATTACTGTGACACCATCCGTTTTATATACAGGGATGGTTTTATCAGCATTAGAAGATTGCTGTTCCAAAGCTTCTTTGGGATTTCTCGGTGAATCAGAAATAAAATCGGTTTTTTTTACATAACCTTCCCTCCCATTTGTTGCAACCACTGCAATTAAATCTGGTGGCCTTTTCACATATTCCTCAATAACAGAATGTGTGACCACTAGGCTCCCATAAGTTTCCCCCGCCTCATTCCTTTCATAGATTATTGAAGAATACAGAAATGGTAGCGCAATAGTAAATATGATAATTGATATGATGATTATCAATGCAGTAACTATAATTTTTCTACTCATAGTTAATCTTCCTCCCCCTTGTTTCAGATAAATTGTAAAGTAATTCGCTAGTCAATTCCCTTCTACAGAGTTAACCAGAATTTCTCATGAAATTGGACAATGAAAGGAAAATATTTTAAAACTTTAATTGCCAAAGTAAATTCCGGCCACAGACTGAACTTGCTTTTACAAATATCTCCCTGCATTTACTTCTGCAAGCCCCGGGTATATACTGGCCTTACCATGTCCCAGAGATAAAGGAGGTACTGACATGG
>URXI01000265.1 GCA_900551775.1 uncultured Eubacterium sp.
GCGTCCGCCCTGCCCTTGGTATGGGTAAAGGACCCGCTGGTGATCATCATGCAGGCGTCGGCTTCTGCCAAAGCTGCTTGAGAGAGGGCCGGCATTTCGCCGGAATGTCTCACAGGTCCGCTGACCATGACCGTTTCCACGCCCAGGTCGTTTCCCGCCCGGACAAATTCTCTCGCCAGATCCATCTGTCCTTCATCCGTCAAGATCAAAAGCTTCTCGCCCGGCTTTGCGCCCATGCAGGATTTGATGGACGTCTTTGCCGCTTCATATGTACTGTTCATTAACAAGCCTCCTTCAGTTCTATTCCCTCGCTCTTTGCAAAAGGATTCAGTTTCGGATTTTTGATCACGCTGCAAAGTACCGCATAGACGAGGATGGTTGCAGCGATTCCGACGATTTCAGGGATAAAGAATGTATCAAAATAAGTCACTGCCGCACCGGCCAGCCATGCAGCGATGCCCAGCCAGTTGACGCCCGGGAACGGTTTCCATGTATCCGCTCTGCCTTTTCCCATGACCCAGTAGTCCGCGATCAAAACTGCACAGATCGGGGTGATGAAATAGCTGAGCAGGGACAGGAAGTCCACGAAATAGTAGACGATGCCGCCAAGAGACAATGCGATGCCGATGAGTCCGCAGATGGCCGTCACGATGGCTCTTCTGTCGTCGCGCAGCTTGAGCATGTTGACCACTGCGATGCCGGCGGAATATGCGTTTCCAACGTTGGTTGTCCAGGTTGCCAGAATCAGGACGATCATGCCGATGGCAGGCAGTCCCACATTGGCAAACATGACGGTGATATCAGAATTTCCTGAGCAGATTGCCAGGACAGCGCCGCAAGCCAGGGCGCCGACACCTGCCGGGATGACCCCGAAGAGACAGGACAGCGCTGCGCTTTTGCCGTCTTTGCTGTAGTCTCCGCAAGTCGCAGCGCCGGAGATGAAGCCGCCTACGGAAATGGTGATACCCATGACCATGCCGCCTTCACCGCTCGGATTGTATGCGGCCAGGACTTCCGCGCCGCCGTTTCCAAGAGCGATGGAAACGCCGTAGATTAAAAAGACAAATAACAGCGGTACGCTGACGATGTTGAGTATCTTTGTCAGTCCGATTCCAAAGAATGCGGTGATCAGCATCAGTCCGCCCCAGAAAATGCATGCGATCCACTCCGGAAATGCGATGCCAAAGCTGGATTGCATCAGGGAGCAGAAAGAGGTTGCGCAGACGATGGTCTGATAGGCATACCAGCCCACCATGGAAACTGCGATAATCAGAGAGATGGTCACCTGGGAACCTCGCTCTCCCAGTGCCCTGGATACAGCAACTGCTGTAGGTCTTCCCGTCTGCGCTGACTGCGCAGCGATGAGCATCATCAACACGACGACGATGCCGTAGCCGATAAACATGGCGGCGATAGATTCTTTAAAATTCAGTCCTGCCGATACCATGGCGCCTACCATCAGCGCCGGTACGCAGATGACGTTTCCCGCCCAGATAAATGCGATGGACGGCCAGCTCTTCTTTTCACTGTCTGGCACTTTTTCTAAGGTAATGCTCTCTACCTCAAAGTTCTTTTTTCCTTCGGCCATAAGATAGCCTCCTTTCAAAAGTTCGAATAAATTTGTTAAAAGTATACCAACTTTTGTCCTTTCTGTCATTAGCGTCGCAGCTGATAATTCTGACAATTTATTGTGCACGTGCATAAATCAGCATTGTTTTTATCCGCTTTCTGCGCTATAATTGAGATAATAATTGTTATGAGGTGACAAAAATGAGTATAACCGTAGAAGACTGCCTGAAATTACCATCCCTGAGGAACAGCCGAGTCGTCGCAGGGGAAAAAGGAGTATCTAATATCGTCAACAGCGTGACCGTTTTGGAAATCGTCGACAACGTCATCTTTGATCTGGGAAAGCCCGTCAAAAACAGCGACATGGTGCTGACATCGTTCTATACGATCAAAGACGATCCCAAGGCGCAGTGCGACCACATCAACTACATGTACAATTCCGGCGATGCCTGTGTGGTCATCTACTATGTGGGCGTATTTATCAAGGAAATCCATCCTTCACTGCTGGAGATGGCGGACAGGCTCAATTTCCCCATCATCATCATGCAGGAAAACCGTACCGATTTCTTCTATACCGACGTCATCGGTGAAGTCTATGAAGCCATCTTCCGCAATCGGGCCAACGACAACGATTTTATCGACACCATCGCTTCCCTGGTATCCCGCCTGCCGGAAAATCGTAAAAATATTGCCACACTGATGCGGCTCATCAGTGATAATCTCAAATGCACCCTTTTGCTCTCTGACGCATCCCTGAACAACGTCTGCCTCAGCAAGTGGCCCATGTCCAACGACATCACCGCAGACACCATCTCTGCCCTTTATGAAAGCGCTGCTGCCACGGACGAATACCAGGTGGAGACTACGTTGAACGACATGCCGCTAAAGCTGTTCTGTGTGCCATTTTCTGCCTTTGAATATCGCAACTTCTCACTCTATGCAGCCGACGATTTTGACCGCCTGACCCTGGACGACATGTACCGGGTCATCGAGCTTCTGCAGATTTTCTCTAAGCTGTGGGACTTGGATTCGGATAACATCCTGGAAAATGCCCTGGTGCCCGCCATTGTCGAGGGTGACGAGGAGAAGATGTACAACATTTCTGACCGTCTGGGCATCGACATCGATGCCATCAACACGGCCATCATCATCCGGCCCGTCTTTGATCAGGCCGACGCCAGGGAGCAGCTCCAGACCATGCGGTCCCTGATCCGTTCTGCCAAAGACTGCGCAGACGCCTTTGGCAAGCAAATCATCATTGACACTTATGGCATCTACATCATCTGCTTCATCGTCTACGCCTCTTCCATTGATGCGGATAACGAGTATCTCGAAACCATGACTGCCGCCATGGACCAGGTCACGGAGGATTATACCGTGGCCTTTTTCCCAAACGACGACAACGCCAGAGACGTGCGGCGGACCTATCTGCTCTACTCGGAATATATCCCCCATGTGGTGGAAATCTTCCCCCATAAGAAAAAGCTTTCCTACGGAGATCTGATGTTCGCCAAGCGCTGCTTTGACATGGCCGCAGAAAAGAATGAAGACTACCGCATCTGCCGTAACATCCTGAAGCCGCTGTTAGGAGTCGATACCACCGGCGAGCTGCTGCACACCCTTGCTGTCTATTACCTGGACGCGGACTGCGAAGTGAAGAAGACAGCAAAGCTGCTCTTCGTCCACCGAAACACCATCCAGTACCGCCTGTCCAAAATCCAGGCCATCACCAACTTCCGCACAGACGACAGGCTGGAGTCCTATCTGATGTACACGGCCATCGCCTGCTGGCGGCTGAATCCGGCTTTGCCGGAGTAAAATTCTTCCAACTTTAACGGTTTGCGCAGTAAAAGCACGGCTTGCGCTAATACCCTTGACCCCCCCCGAATTCTGTATAATGCAGGTAGAAAGATACTGCATGATTCCGGGAGGAGGAACAATATGAGACGACAACTGAGCATAAAGAAGGCCCTGGCCGCGGTTCTTGCCGTGTGCCTGATTTTTGCCTATTTTCCAATGCAGGCAAGTGCAGATGATCAGGCTGTAGAAATCAAAACACAAGATGAGTGGACGGCGCTTGAAAGCAGAATCGGCCCGGACAATCCATGGCCTGCAGAGATTACCATCAATGCCAATGGAGAGGCCATCACTGCCGATACCTATATAGAGTCCAGCATTACCCTGACGGCTGGCACCTTTACGGTAAACTACAACGTGGAAGGCGACGTGAATGTCAGCGGCGGAGAGTTTATCTATAACGGTCAGGGAAACCCGCTCAGCTCTGTCACTGTAACCGGCGGCAAGTTTACCAATAACCACAAGGTTTCCACCGCAGCAGTCAGCGGCGGCGAATTCGTCAACACTGTGGGTAAGACTGTCAGCGGCCTGACCCTGTCAGACGGCAAGTTCACCAACGAGGGGGTCCTGGACGGCAGCGTCACGATGACAGGCGGAACCTTGGAGAACAGTGGCGCAGTCGGGGAACTGGCGCTGGAGAACGGAACCTTCGATATGAAAAGTGGTACGGTAGGTAATATCACAATGAGCGGCGGAAGCCTGCATAATTCCACCGGCGCAGCGCTGACGCTGAACATCAATGGCGATGCGTATACCGTAGGAAGCGGTGGGACACTCAATTCGGTTTTGTTCAAGCCGACAGATTTGCATTGGAATCATTCTGTGAAGAAAGCTGAAGCGCAGTGGTCTGATGTCGCCAAGAGTAACCACAAGGTTGCTTTATATAAAGACAATCAGCAAATACATTCAACAGCTATATCTATTCCAGAAGGGATGGCTCTTGGGACATTCGATTTCACGGAGAAAATCCTGGAAAATGGTTACGGCAACTACCATTTCACCGTCCAGCAGGTAGCGAAAGGCTTTGTTTCCAGTCCGGTGGCAACCAGCGTCACTTTCCAATACAAAGGTCCCTCCGGTCAAAATGTGACGAAGGACAACTATGCCTGGGACCCTTCCACCGCCACCCTGACCATCAAGACCGATGCCGGCTGCCTGGACTGGCAGTCAGACCCTGACATCCTGGGAACCCTGATCACAGATAGTTCCTACGACATCGTGGAGCGCGTGGTCATCGGACCGAAGGTCACAAATCTGCCTTCGGGCATGCTTCCGTGTCCAAAGATCAAAGATGTGATCCTTCAAAATGGTAATGTACTTTCTTTTGCGCCTGGGTGGATTGATCCAAGACTGACCGGTGTGGTTTGTTATTGGTACACCACAGTAAACGAATTCCTAGGAACCACGCAACAGTACCAGTGTCTCATCACCGGAATAGAGGATGGCCAGACCTTCATCGGCCGCAGTCCCGAACAGTTCACCGTCTACGGCATCGGCTCGAGCTCTCACGCTGCTGGAACTTATGTACAGCCCCGGTCCTGGGAGATTAGCAAATCAGGCGGCGAACCTGTTTCCGACGGAAACTTTACCACGGAAAGCGAGGAGAACGCCTATTCCGTTGACAGTACCGCCATGAAATTAGGGTTTGACGACTACGGCACCTATACGCTGACGGTCTACTATCTGCCGGAACGGTCCAATAATACTGATGCGGAGGAGACTGCTGTCACCTTCTCCATCGTACCGGAAGGCGGCGGCAATTCCGATCCAATCTACCCTCCAGTGCAGCAGTACGCCATCACCTCCTCTGCTGACCAGGGCGGCACCATCACCCCGGAAGGCCGCAATACCGTCTATGCTGGTGGCAGCGCCAGCTACAAGATTACCGCTGCAGAGGGATATGTTCTGAAAGACGTGCTGGTAGATGACAAATCTATGGGCACTCTGGCAGAATATACCTTTGAACGGGTCTACGCAGACCACACCATCCACGCCGTCTTTGAAAAAGAAGAGGAGCCGGATGTACCGGAGAAACCGGAACGGCCAGATAATCCAAATGATCCGGATAATCCAAAAGATCCTGGCAAACCGGATAAACCAGACAAACCCGGCGGCAAAACAGAACCTGCTGCTAACGAAAAGCAGAGCAAGTCCCCGAAGACAGGCGATGAAAGCCAGCTTCTGCTCTATATCCTTCTGGCAGGGGCTGCCGGCGGCACAGTCACCGCTGTGATCAGAAGAAGGAAGACAATCGACAGGTAATGTCCCTATAGAAGAAGGCGGTTTTACCCGTCATTTCGTTAAAAATAATCAAAAACACCTAAAAAATCTGCATACGACCGCACCGGAGACAAAAGCCGTAACGAAGTTTCAACGGTTACAGCTATCGGAAATGGGGATACTCCCTTTGCAGCCAAGATATTTTTAGGTGTTTTTGGCATTTTTTGATCAAATAGAGGATAAAGCGAGGGTCTGCCTGCAGCTAAGCCCTGGTCTGCACCTCAAAAGATGCGGCCTCGCTGGGACTGCGTCCAGGTTCTGTCTGCACCGCATGAATGGTCTGGCCTGCCTGCAGCCTGGTTCCCTCAGGCAAAGCCACCGACCA
>URXI01000266.1 GCA_900551775.1 uncultured Eubacterium sp.
CCCGCGGCTATGGCACCGGCAACCGCCCGGAGGATTATCTGGATGCCTTCGCCGAATATATAAAGACCCATCTCAATGAGATTGCAGCGCTGAACATCATCTGTACCCGGCCAAGAGAATTGACGCGGGCCAGTTTGAAGGATCTGCGCCTGACGCTGGACAGGGAAGGCTTTACCACCCATCAGCTCAACACGGCGATTTCGGAGCTGACTAACGAAGAAATAGCGGCGGATATCATCAGCCTGATTCGACGGTATGCCATTGGCTCCACCCTCATCAGCCACGAAGCCCGTATCCGCCAGGCGGTGGACAAGCTGAAAAAGGCCCACAAATTTACCGCCATTGAGCAAAAGTGGATTGGCCGTATGGAAAAGTATCTCATGGAGGAATCTGTGCTCAACGTGAGCGTTTTCGATGAGGACGTCCGGTTCAAGAGCGAGGGCGGATTCAAGAAAATCGACCGGATTTTCCAAAACAAGCTGGAAAGCATCGTACTGGAACTTAACGAATATTTGTATGACGACGGAGGACGAAGCGCATGAGCGAGCATGAATTTATGAATACAGTCTTTTCGGCAATGGTCAATCAAGCTATTCAAAATAGAGAAAAATGGGTTAACCCTCTTCCGCAAGATCAGGAAGAAGCCCAAAGAAAGATTTTAGATGCTATTCATGATCTTGTGGAAAACAGAGCCAAAATAAAACCAGAATATCAGACTCAAGTTCTTGAGGCTGCTGTTTTAAAAAATGCTGCTGAAACCAACTGGTTTAACGGAGGAAACCGCAGATGACCACACAGGAAATCGTATCCAAGCTTTGGAACCTCTGCAATGTGCTGCGTGATGACGGCATTACCTATCACCAGTATGTCACGGAGCTTACATATATTCTGTTTTTGAAGATGGCTAAGGAGACGGACTCGGAGAAAAAATTTTCCGAGGGGATTGTGCTGCTTGAAAGCTCAAACAGCAGTGCGTTAACGCCTGAAGAAGAAACGCAAAACAATGAAAAAAGGGTGATTTTAGCATATCGTTGGGATGTGCTGACTTCAAGATCCGGCATTGTACTTTACAAATACTACAAAGATCTTCTTCGCCTGTTTGGAACCTATTGTACCGGTCGGGTGCGAGAGATTTATCAGGGCGCGGCCACCAATATCGATGAGCCCAAGAACCTGGAAAAGATCATCACCACCATTGACGGCCTGGACTGGTACTCTGCCCGGGAAGAGGGGCTGGGTAACCTGTACGAAGGGCTGCTGGAAAAGAACGCTAACGAGAAGAAGTCCGGCGCGGGCCAGTACTTTACCCCGCGTGTCCTCATTGACGTGATGACCCGGCTGATGAAGCCCCAGCCCGGGGAACGGTGCAACGATCCCGCCTGCGGCACCTTTGGCTTTATGATCGCCGCCCATCGGTATGTGAAGCAGCACACCGATGATTTCTACGATCTAGACGCCGACCAGGCGAAATTTGAACGGGAAGAGGCCTTCACCGGCTGCGAGCTAGTTCACGATACCCACCGTCTGGCGCTGATGAACGCCATGCTGCATGGCATTGACGGCCAGATTCTGCTGGCCGATACGCTTTCCAATCAGGGAAAGGCGCTCCACGGCTTTGATCTGGTGCTCACCAACCCGCCGTTTGGTACCAAGAAGGGCGGCGAACGTGCCACCCGGGACGACTTCACCTTCTCCACCAGCAACAAGCAGCTGAATTTTCTCCAGCACATCTACCGCAGCCTGAAAGCGGATGGAAAGGCCCGGGCTGCTGTGGTGCTGCCGGACAATGTGCTCTTTGCCGATGGCGACGGCGAGAAAATCCGCTGCGACCTGATGGACAAGTGTAATTTGCACACCATTCTCCGCCTGCCCACCGGCATTTTCTATGCCCAGGGCGTCAAAACCAATGTGCTGTTCTTCACCCGGGGCAAGAGCGACAAGGGCAACACCAAAGAGGTCTGGTTCTACGACCTGCGCACCAATATGCCCAGCTTCGGCAAGACTACACCGCTGAAAACAGAGCATTTCGCGGACTTTGAGAAGGCTTATGAAGCCGAGGACCGCCATGCCCTGCAGGACGAGCGGTGGAGCGTGTTCACCCGGGAGCAGATTGCCGAAAAGGGTAACAGCCTGGATCTGGGCCTTATCCGGGATGACTCGGTGCTGGACTACAACGACCTGCCCGACCCAGCAGAGAGCGCCGAGGAGGCCGCCGCCAATCTGGAGGAGGCCGTGGACCTGCTGATGAGCGTGGTGAAGGAGCTGCGGGTGCTGGAGGTGCGGGACTGATGGCAAAAAAACAAGAAACCCTGACGCCAGAGGAACGCTTGCAGGCGGCGCTGGTGCCGGAGGGTGAGCAGCTTTATAAGGTACCCGAGAATTGGTGCTGGACAAGGATGGAAAATATTGCACAATGGGGATCAGGTGGGACTCCGTCAAGAAAAATACCAGAGTATTACAAGGGTGATATTCCGTGGATAAAGACTGGTGAGTTAAATGATGATTATATATTTGAAACTGAAGAACATATAACGCAAGAAGCAATCTCTCATTCCAGCGCAAAATTGTTTCCTGCGAATACAGTCGCAATTGCTATGTATGGCGCTACTATTGGAAAAGTTGGCATATTAGGTATTGCTGCGACTACAAATCAGGCCTGTGCCTGTGGCGTTTCCAATCCTTCAACAAACTATAAGTATCTTTTTTATTATGCACGATCCCAGAAAGTTAACTTTATAAACAAGGGAAAGGGTGGAGCACAACCAAATATTTCGCAGGAAATCATTAAATCTCATGAATTCCCTTTACCACCTTTGTCTGAACAACAGCGCATTGTTGACCGCATTGAAAGCCTGTTTGCCAAGCTGGACGAGGCCAAGCAAAAGGCGCAGGATGCGCTGGACAGCTTTGAAACCCGCAAAGCCGCCATCCTTCACAAAGCCTTCACCGGCGAACTTACCGCCCAGTGGAGAAAAGAGAATGGCGTAGGCATGGAGAGTTGGAAAACAGTAATCATGAAAAATGTTTGCAAGGTGAATCCTAAAAAAATAGATACAAATGGGCTACCTGATAATTTGGAAGTATCATTTTTTCCAATGGCTTCTCTTTCTGAAATATACGGAGAAATTACAGAACCTCAAACTAGGTTTCTAAAAGATGTAAAAAATGGGTTTACCAATTTTTTGGAGGGTGATGTGGTATTCGCTAAGATTACTCCATGTATGGAAAACGGCAAATCGGCAATTATTGGAAAATTGGTAAATGGCATTGGTTATGGGACAACAGAATATTATGTGTTGAGGTGTGGAGAAAATCTATATAATCGATATTTGTATCATATGATACGAGACATCACATTTCGCAACAAAGCAAAATCTGTAATGGCAGGAGCAGTGGGGCAGCAGAGGGTTCCTAAATCTTTTATGGAAAATTACCCTTTTAATTTACCCTCTGTGCCAGAGCAAACCGAAATTGTCCGCCTCCTCGACGACCTCCTTACCAAAGAACAGCAGGCCAAGGAAGCTGCCGAAGGGGTACTGGAGCAGATCGACCTTATCAAAAAAGCCATCCTCGCCCGTGCCTTCCGCGGCGAGCTGGGCACCAACGACCCCAGCGAGGAGAGCGCGGTGGAGTTGTTGAAAAGAGTCATTGAAAGAGGTGAGCAAGTGTGAAGATTCAATCTATCTATATTGATGGATATAAAAATCTCAAGAACATGGAGATTTTTATGCCGGAAGATTCCTCGGTTGTTGCTGTAATAGGCAATAACGGTAGTGGTAAGTCTAATATTTTGGAAGCACTAACACAGGTCTTTGCAACTGCGTACAACGAGAGGCCAGTGGATTTTCGTTATAAAATCTGCTATACAATCAATGACGATAATTTTGAAATTTCAAATTTGGATGGTGTGCAATTTTTAAAAAACGGAAAAAAGGTTAAGAAGCAAGATAAACGAGGTTCTCTTCCGCGTGGAATTTTCCTTTACTATTGCGGAGAAACAGAGCGTTTGAGAAAATTGGCGTTGGATTGTGTAGATAAAGTTTTTGAGAATGCGCTGAAAAATGACGGAGATGTGACGATCAAATATATTTCTTGTGTTGGACTTAGAGAATTTACAGCTGCAGTACTGGCAAATGCGAAGTACAAAAACAGCACATTTGAAAAAGTATGTGATTTGATAGGCATACAAGAAATCGGGGGACCAGTTGAATTTCAATTAAGTAGACCAAGTTGGAGCAAAAAGGCCCCTCTTACACAGGATTCGTTCTGGAATGCCCAGGGATCGGTCGCAATGCTTCTTCATAAGTTGAAAGATTCTGGTGAGCTCATTAAGCTGGATAATGATCATGCGCTGATACGAGTGAAACGCATTGCAGATATTTCCTTGGGTTCTGAGAATCCCTTTGATCTGTTTGTAAGATTCGAACTTCTTATTCAGGCAGGAATCTTGTCGGACATCACTTTTACAATCATAAAAGACGGAGAATCTCTTTCGCCGGATATGCTGAGTGAAGGAGAAAAACAGTTAGCGCAATTTCTCTGCATTTTGGAGGCAACAAAAGAATACAGGGCGCTCTTTTTACTGGATGAATTTGACTCTTTTCTGCATCCAAATTGGCAAAGAAGGTTTGCAGAGATTATTTCAGAGATTCACATTGCAGGACAGGTCCTTTTTACAACACACTCCCCCTTGACTCTCGGCAAAATGCAAAAAGAAAGTATCCGCATACTCAAAGATGGAGCTGCATATGAGCCAGCAGCTGACACATTCAATCGCGACATTACCGAAGTACTTGAAGAGATTATGGAAGTTGGTAAGCGCCCCATTGAAGTAGAAGATGCAATGAAGAGATTCAGGAATGCTGCAGTGCATGGAGAAAAAGAAGCAGCTCAGAAGGCTATAGATGAGCTTAAAACATTGCTGTCCAACGACGATCCATTCTGGGTTACAGCATCTCATATGATGGCAAGATTGGAGCGATAACTGCATGAAATATATAAAGAAAGGTGAATCGCCTCGATCATTAGAAGAATACAAGATAACAGAGGGAGCATCATTCCAGGATCTTGATGACAATCACAGAAGTATAAAAAGAGAGATAAAAAACAGCTTAATTGACGAGCAAGGGGGGATTTGCTGCTATTGTGGAACCCGAATAGACCGAACGGATTCAGTAATTGAGCATTTCAAACCCAAAGCTAAAAACCTCTTTCCAGAGCTACAATTGGAGTATTCAAATTTACTGGCATCATGTTTTGGTGGGCAAATAGACAAGCGAACAAATAGGAGATTTCCACTTTGCTGCGATGCAAATAAGAAAAATCGCGTGATTGAGGTGTCTCCAACAGATCCGGATTGCGAATCGTGTTTTAAGTATGATGATGAAGGAAATATTTATGGAACCACACCTAAAGCATGCCACGCCATACAAATCTTAAATTTGAATAATGAAGTTCAAAAAAATCGCCGGAGAGCTGCAATTCAAGTATATAGCAATTTACCGAAAGAAACAGATTGGCAGGATGAAATTCGCTTTTTATCTGCCAGAGACCGAAATGGACTTTACCAGCCTTATTGCTTTGCGGCTATTTATTATATAAAAAATTTTTTGATGCCTATTGCTACATAAGTTTACTTCAAATCCAACGGTTTCGAGAGCGCAATATTCAGTTGTTTTGCTGCATGTCCTTAAAAAGGCAACCATTCTCTATACCCCTCTCTGCTTTGTTAATATTATGCCCATTGTACTGCTTGCAGGTAACAGAAATGTTTTCCAGGCACGTGATCTTTTGTCTTGAAAAAGGAAATGTCTACAGGTTCCTTATTGACCTTAAGTGCGTTGGAAACATGTGAAAGGATGCCAAGATCAAATCTAAAGCAGTTTTGCATACGATGGTGCACAGATTGCCTAGATACTGTCGACAATAGTCAAATCAACGTACTTAGCCAGAGAACAATGCATC
>URXI01000267.1 GCA_900551775.1 uncultured Eubacterium sp.
GACGGATTCCAGCTCCGCTGCAGAGTTTGAAAAATTAGAGGTGAAAATTATGACGAAGGTCAGACTTGGAAAAACAGAAATCATAACGAATAAAAACGGCTTTGGCGCTCTTCCGATTCAGAGAATCCCTTACGAGGAAGCCGAAGCTTTGATCTACAAAGCATATGACAACGGCATGACCTTTTTCGATACCGCCCGTTTCTATACGGACAGCGAAGAGAAACTGGGCCGCGCTATCGCCAAACGCGGGATTCGGGAACAGGTGTACATAGCAAGCAAAACCATGTGCAATACAACGGAGGAATTCTGGTCGCAGCTTGCCCAGTCTCTTTCTGACCTGCGGACAGATTACCTGGATCTCTACCAGTTCCACAATCCGGCCTTCTGTCCAAAGCCGGGAGACGGTACGGGACTTTATGAGGCCATGCTGGAAGCAAAAGCCCAGGGCAAGGTCAGGCACATCGGCATCACCAACCACAGGCTGGCTGTTGCCCATGAGGCCATCGACTCCGGCCTCTACGAAACCCTGCAGTTTCCCTTCTGCTACCTGGCCAGCGAGCAGGATGCCGCTTTGGTAGAAAAGTGCAAACAGGCTGATATGGGTTTCATCGCCATGAAAGCTATGAGCGGCGGACTGATCACAAGAGCTGATGCCGCCTACGCATTTCTTTCACAGTACGACCACGTGCTGCCCATCTGGGGCGTACAGAAGATGGCGGAGCTGCGCGAGTTCCTCGCCTGTGAGCAGAATCCACCCGAAATGTACAAAGAAATGCAGAACTTTATTCAGAAAGAGCGCGAAGAACTTTCTGGTGAATTCTGCCGTGGCTGCGGCTACTGCATGCCATGTCCTGTCGGCATCAAAATCAACGACTGCGCACGGATGTCCCTGATGATCCGCCGCGCGCCGACTTCTGTCTACATGGACGAAGCCCACCAGGCCGACATGGAGCAGATCGAAGAATGTCTCCACTGCGGACAGTGCAGAGAAAAATGTCCATACGGCCTTGATACCCCTGCGCTGCTTGCAAAGAACCTGGCAGACTACCGGGAACAAGTAAAAAAACTTTAAATAAAACGTAAAAAGAGTGCATGTGTGTCTGACATTTTGCACTCTTTTAATTACTCATCACGATGCCTCCTCTTCATAATTTACATTTACATCGTATCACTGGGAAAAACTTTTTTGATCGACTACTTGAAGTCTGTCGCATTATCATGGTAATAGTTTTTTTGCTGAGAGACACTTTCCCGATTATTCATCCCTTTCACGACTTCCTTTACAGCATCAGCAGTTACTGATGCCGTATTCATTGTGACAATGGCATTATTCACATATTGATTTAAGCTAATACCTTGTTTCTTTGCCTGCTCACTTGCTTCTCTGTGGACAAAAGGAGATATCCGCACGACAAATTTACTGCTATATTCATTGGCTATCTCAATGGACGGATCAGGAACCGGTATACCAACCTCCACTGCAGTCACAAGCCATTCCGATTCGTTCAACTCTAATTCCTGCAATGCTTTCTCCATGGTTTCTCCCTGACCCGCACAGCCTTTTAAGTCTTTACTTTTTGCAACCCAAAATACATGATCCTCAACCTTTGTCTGAAATACATCAAATCCATATCTCATGATAAATCCCCCTTTACCGTGTCAAACAATTTTTTCAATCCTGCTCAAAGCATCACCTCTAGTATTATATATAATGCTACTTTTTCATTTGATGCGCAACAATTACATTTAATGTCATTTTATCATGTCTTTCATAATATGTCAATATATTACAAAAGGCCCCTCCGGTTGTCTCTGCCGGCAGGACCTTCTATCGTTATCCTATTTAGATTCTAGTCGTCTGTTTCCTCCTCTTCTTCGCCAGCGTCGTCCTCGGTGTCATCGTCAGCGGGTTCTTGCTCATCGCTGTCGTCGTCGTTGTCGTCAGGCTCCCACTGGTCATCGTCGTCATCGTCGTTTTTTCCTGCTGGCGCGACGCGGCCGTCATCATCGTCCTCATCATCATTGTCATCGTCCACATCCCGGTCATCATCGTCCTCATCGTCGTCATCCGATGGCTTCTTGCTGCCGTTCTTCGCCTCTTCTCTCTTTTCCTTTAAGATCTTCTCGGCTTCGACTGCCGGAATCAAATCGCGATGTTTGTTCAGGAACTTGACTACGTGATCAAAAGACACGCCGTCCAGCAGATCCGTGAGGCGGTCTTCACTGACAGCTTTTTCGATCATATACATGCCCAGGCTCTTTCCTTCCTTCTTTGCAGCCTTGACATCGTCCTTGCTGCCTTCCAGGTAAAGCGCCTCTCTGGAGCCAAGAACCCCATTTACATCGTTCTTTAACGATTTGTCCATGCCGCCCTTCAGTCCGGCATAAGCGACTACAATCAGGTCGTCATCCTTTTGATTCAGCTCCGCCGTCATATCCGCAAGCTCCGTGATGTTCTTTCCGGCCAGCTGATCCAGTTCCTCTGCTGACATGGTATGATCAAAGGAGACCGCATCGATGACCTTGCCGTCACGATCCAGTTCTACCTGCACGCTTTTGTCCCCGTCAAAGGATACTGCCGCGTAAGCCGAGGCCGTCATCTGCGGAATCGTCAGAGAAGCGATGCAGACCAAAACTGCCGCCGCCACTGCGGTGATCTTCTGCAGGGAGGACTTCTTTATTTTTCTGTTTTTGGTAAAAGGCACGACGACCCCGGACTTCTCTGCGGCCGCCTCGCGGTACAGGTCTTCTTCCAGGACATAGATCTGGTTCCCTTCCTGCAGGCCGTCTTTTTTGACGATTCGGATGACAGCGCCGTCTTCCGTCAGCGCCAGACAGTAGTCCTCTTTGATCTCCAATATAATCACTTTGTCATACATGGCTAACACCTCGCTCCTGCAAGAAAACGGTTCAGCCCCGGGAAGTCTTTGACAAAGATGATCATCGCCGCCAGGATAAAGCTCTTGCTCCGCTTTACCACCTTCTCCGTCACCTGGGCCACCCTTGCCACGGCCCGCACAGGCAGACGGCGCTTTTGATACGTCGCCTCTACCGTCGGCGGATCGTTGCCGGCCTTCTCTGCGATCTCGACGGCATTTTTCCGCGTATCACTGTGCTTGGGCGCTTCGTCAGCCAGGGTTTCCAGGGTGAGGCCGAACAAAGACAGCTCCTGCCTGTACAGCATGACTTCGTCGTGGAGATTCCCCGTACTCTCTCCGCCGCCCTCATCGGGGAAATCCCGTCCCTGCTCATAGAGTTCCTCTAGCGAGGCCTCCCTGGGCCGGGCGTTCTCCCGGGCAAAATAGGACTTGAGCCGGCTTTCGATGACCAGCTTGGCAAATCCCAGGAAGCCGCCCCGCTCCTGGTCATATTTCTCCACCGCTTCCGCAAAGGCGGACAGCGCGATGCTGAACTCCTCGTCGTTTTCCACAGCCACATATCTGCCGGTCAGATTGCTGACGGTGCGGATGATGAAAGCCATGTGCCGCTCTATCAAAACATCTAAATTTTCTATCGTTATCTGCTCACCTGGTCTCACGTTGCAGGCCTCCTTTTTCTCATTCCAGATAGTATCATTTTACCGCACCTGCCGCCTCTGGTCAATTCAGGAAAGCTTTGGCGCCAGAAGATTGACGGAATCGATGCCGCCCAGTTCAAAGAGATTCTCAATGACCCGGTTACTCTCGGAATCCGAAATCCGCACCTCGTAGACCAGCTCAAAGGAGTCGCTGAGGACGTTCTTCGCTTTCACCGTATTGCTGCCTTCCATATGGTCCACCACCTTCTGGATCCGGTCCAGGTCCGCATCGCTGCCTCTGACCACCAAAAGCATCTGGCTGACGGCGCCTTCGCTCCTCTTGCTCAAAATCATCACCGCCGCCAGAATCACGCTGCCGGTAACGCCGATCAAAAAACTCTGTGTCGCCGCCGCGATGCCGATGGCCATGCTCCAGACGATGAACCCGATGTCCCGCGGGTCTTTGATGTTGGTCCGGAAACGGACGATGGACAGGGATCCCAGCATTCCCAGAGACAGGGCCAGATTGGACTGGACCAGATCCATGAGGATGGTGGAAACAAAGGCCAGCACCACCAGGGTCACTGCGAATTTGGGCTGGTAAGTCTCTTTGGTATTGGCAAGGCGGTACGCCGCCCACAGGATGACCGCAAGAAGCATGGCCAGCCCCAGGGTGAACAAAATCTCCCCAGTCCCTAATTCTTTGGAAACCACGCTGAACAGCTGGTTCATCTTTTCTTCAAATAGATTGTTCATGTCTTGCCTCCTTTACGCCGCTTTGGTCTGCGGAGCCAGAACGTTGACCCCGTGAATGCCTTCTATCCCATTGAGCTGTGAAATGATTTCTTCCTCCGTCCTGGGTTTTACGTGGATTTCGTAGACCAGTTCAAAGGTCTCCGCAAAGATGTTCTTGGACTTTACAGAAATGCCCTTCATGCCCGCGAACACCTTCTGTACCGCTTCGATCTGCGGTTTCTCCCCTCTGACCACTACCATGGAGGAATTGCTCCTGCCGGTCATTTTGCTGGAAATCACCAGAATCAGGCACAGGACAAGAGAGCTTGCCAGGCCGGCAAAATACGCGCCCACCGCAGAGGAGATGCCCACGGACATGGCCCAGAAGACAAAGCCCAGATCCCGTGGGTCTTTGGTGTTGAGCCGGATGCGGCAGATGGAAAGGGACCCGAGGACGCCCAGAGAAAACAGCGGGTTTTTCTGAATCAGGGTCAGCAGCACGGTGGAAATCAGCGCCAGCATGACCAGGGTGATATTGAATTTCCTGTTATAGGTCAGCGTGTTGTGACACAGCCTGTAGGTCAGCGCCATCAGCGCCGCAATGGCCAGCGTGAACAGCAGGCTGTAAAGCAGTGCCGTCTGGGAGATTTCATTCCCCGCCTGCTGGGTCATCATCAAATTCATCAGTTTCTTCATCTTCGTACCTTCTTTCTCAATCGTAGTATTGCTTCAAAATGCTCCGCGAGGTGCCGAATTTGCTGGGCGGTTTGCGGGTCAGATCGCATTTTGACAAAACATCCTGAATCTGCTTGAACAGGAAGCGGTCGTATTTGATTTCCAAAATCGTATCGTCCCCCGCCATGGCCGCTTTGAAGTTCGGCTTATGGGAGAACAGGTCATAGCAGAAATCGCAGTATCTGAGATGGTTGTCCATGGTCACCCGTGTGTTGAAATGATCGTGGGTGTAAGCCCGCCTGTCGTACTCGATCAGGGATACCGGCCGGTACAGCCTGGTAGTCATCAGATCGTAAGCGTAACGAATCATGGGACTGTCGTATTTGAGCAAAACGCTGTAATTGCGCTTAAGCAGCTGCGCGGCGTCTTCCCTGGTAATCACCTGGCTCTCCTTCAGCTCCCTGCCGTAGCTCTTTCGCTTCAGTTCAAACTTTACTTTTTTATCGTCGGGATGATAGATGCGCATGCGAATCCGCTTTTTCTCCGGCGCGCCCTCCCGCTTGTCGATGTAGTCGTCGTTTGCAATCCCGTCAAAATAGACACTCCTGACCGTATAGCCGTTGTATCCCCCATAGGCATCCGGCATCAGCAGCTGGTCCAGCGCTTCCAGAAGATAGAGCCGGTCTTCGAGGGACAAAAGGTACTTGACCTCTCTTCTCGAGACGGATAAAAGCGTTTGCTCCTTCATATCAAAATCCTCCCTCTTTGGTTTCACTATAGAATACCCGTGACATTTCGTTTTTGGGGACCTTTTTGGAAAAATTTTTATTTTTTTCTGCCGCATCTACGATTCAGGTCATTAAACGACGGTTCGTGCAAATAGGCTTGCCCCCCCCCCACTTTTTGGTATAGTAGAAAAAACAGATAAGGAGGACTACCCCATGAAGCATACACAGATTACCGCAGGCAGGCGCCTGACCAGCGTCCTGACCGCCCTGC
>URXI01000268.1 GCA_900551775.1 uncultured Eubacterium sp.
TCGACCCTGGCGTGGGGAGCAAGTCGGCAGATACCATCGCCATGCTCAATCTCTACGATAGTCTGACCTATCCCAACACGGACGGTTCGGTAGAGCCACTTTTGGCAGAGAAATGGGACGTCAACGACAGTAGCACGGAGTATACCTTCCATCTGAATAAAGACGCCAAGTTCCACAGCGGAAACCCGGTGAAGGCCGGAGACGTAAAATTCAGCATGGACAGACTGATTACCCTTGGAGAAGGTTACGCCTACTTGTTTACGGACTTGGTAAAATCCACAGAGACAGTAGACGACCATACCGTGAAATTCACTCTGAATTCGTCGTCGGGTACTTTTCCGAACATGCTGATCAGGCTTTATGTTTTGGAAGAGGATCTGGTCATGAAAAATCTGGATACCAGCAAAGATACTAACCGGGATAAAGGGGATTACGGCAAAAAGTGGCTGCAGACCAACGATGCGGGATCGGGTCCGTATAAAGTAAGGGAAATGCGTACAGAGGATTCCCTGACAATGGAAAAGAATGAGGACTATTGGCAGGGCTGGGATGAGTATGCCGGTGCTCCAGCTACTGCGGTGATGATGGGAAATCTGGATGGCACTACGGTTCGCACCATGATTACACGAGATGAACTGGACCTGACCGATGATACGCAGACCAATGAGTCACTGGACTCCATGACAAAAGCTGATGGCGTTGAGCTGGTCAGAACGCAGACAGGCAACAATTTCAACATTGCATTGAATACGAAGTCCGCCCCAACGGACGATATTCATGTCAGAAAGGCTATGGCGTATGCCCTTGATTATGAGCAGGTATGTGAGAGCATCTATCCGGGTAGCACCAAAGCCACCGGTCCGATTTTAGCAGGAATTGCCGGATCCTTGGATTTGAATCCATATGCTTATAATCTGGACAAAGCAAAAGCAGAGTTAAAACAATCAAAATATTACGATGATTTAACCAGTGGAAAGAAAAAAATCACCTTGACCTATTGCTCTGAGGGCGGAGACAATCAAGAGAAGTTAGCGCTGCTGATGCAGTCGGGTCTTGATCAGATCGGCGTCACTTGTGAAATCGCTGGAAAACCCTTTGCAACCATGATGACCGACGCGGCTACAGTAGAAACCACGCCAAATGCAGCTTTCGTAGTATTTGCAGGGCCATATCTGGATGGCGGCGTGTTCCTCAAATCAAGATATCACTCTTCCTCCTGCGGTTCCTGGGAGCAGATGGAGTGGCTGCAGAGCGACAAAATCGACAAGGAAATTACCGATGCTATGGCAATCGCTGATGAAAAGGAAAGAACCGCTGCATATGAAAAGATTTCCAAGGAATTGATCGACCTTTGTCCTACCATCTGGGTCGGCGATATTGCCTCCAGCTTTGCTTACAGATCAGACAATATTGTAAAACTCCCAGTAGCAGAAAAATTCGCTTCAGGAGAGCCCTTCGTATACGCTGGCGGGTACTCTTACTATCTGAGAGAATTCGAAGTGAAAAAATAGCGGCTCTATATAAAAGCAGAACGTCTGCGGAGGGAATCGAACCTGTTGATTCCCTCCTAAAATTACAAAGGAGGGTCTATGGCTATTAAACTTATAAAACGGATATTTTCCTATATCCTGGTGCTGTTTGGCCTATCGGTCTTAATTTTTGTTATCGTCAGGGTGATGCCCGGGGATACTGCGCGGATGGCGCTGGGGGCCAGAGCGCCTGAATCGGCTGTTGCTGCTTTGAGCCAGGAGATGCGTCTCGACCAGCCCATCGTCGTGCAGTATGGTTACTGGCTAAAGGATATGGTAAGTGGAGATTTTGGTGAGTCCATCATTACCAAGCGGCCGGTATCGGAGGATATCATGAGCTATCTGCCTGCAACTGCGGAGCTGGCGATTATCGCTGCGTTGCTGCTCATCATTTTCGGCTTGATACTCGGCGTCATTTCCACCAAGTATGCCGGAAAGTGGCAGGATGCGATCATCAGGGTATCTTCTTATTTTGGAATCGTGGCGCCAGCCTTCTTATGGGCAGTGTTTGCCATGCTGGTATTTGCCTATATCTTTCCGATACTGCCCATATCAGGACGCATCAGCGCAGGGTTCAGTCCGCCGCCAAACGTGACCGGCATGTATGTTTTGGACTACATATTGGCAGGGGATCTGGCGGGGGCCTGGGATGCGTTCAAGCATATTATCATGCCGTCAGTAGTCTTGTCTTTTGCCGGCATTAGCCAGGCGGCTAGAATTACCCGCTCCAGCATGATCGAGAATACGGAAAAGCCTTATGCCTTTGCAGAGAGAGCCTACGGCATTCCCGAAAATAAGATTTTGTTCAAGTATCTGCTTAAGCCGTCTATGAATTCTACCATCACCACCATGTCTCTGGATATTGCAGGCATCTTTGGCAGCGCATATCTGGTAGAGCAGATCTTCGGTTTTCCAGGTCTTTCAAACTACGGCCTGCAGGCGATGATGAACAAAGATGTATTTGCCGTTTCAGCGGTCATCATGGTGGATGGCCTGATCATACTGGTCTTTAATATCATCTCTGATATGGTCATACGCTGGCTTGATCCGCGGGCAAGGCTGTCGTAACCAGCAGAAAGGAGAACAAAACAATGAACAAGGAAAGTTACATCATCGATGTTTCCTCGGTAGATACGAGCAGGCTTCCAAAGAAAAACCACCTGGAAAATGCCAGGAAACTGTGGTATAAGTTCTCGCTCAACAAGGTTTCGGTTGCTGGTCTTGCCATCATACTGATCATCTTATTTGTCGCAATATTTTATGACTTCATAGCCCCTTATCCGGAAGATATCGGGTCAGTGGTAAAATTCAATGAGGCCAACCAGGCGCCATCTCTTTCACATTTGATGGGGACGGATACGACGGGCAGAGATATCTTCAGCCGTATCTGTTTCGCCTTCCGCGGCGCCTTTACTATGGGAATCGGCTGCCTGGCTGTCGTCGTGCCGCTGGGAGGAATCCTGGGACTCATTGCCGGCTACTTTAACGGCAGATTTATATCGAATCTTATCATGCGCCTGGCAGACGTATTTCTCGCTCTGCCGGCATTGATTCTGGTCATGTGCGTATCATCCATCATGAAACCGACTTTGATGAACGCCATGCTGGCCCTGTGCGTATCCTGGTGGCCTTGGTATACCAGGCTTGTAAACAACATCGTCGTTTCCTCGAGAAATGAGGTGTACATCCGGGCTGCAGAGGTGACTGGATCCAGCAACGCGCATATCCTGTTTCGCGAGATCCTGCCCAACGCTCTGGGACCTGTGCTGACGAAAGTCACCCTGGACATGGGCTGGGCAATCATGGCCGGAGCTACCTTGAGCTATCTCGGCATGGGAGAACAGCCGCCGACACCGTCCCTTGGCGCAATGGTATCTGACGGTGTAGCTTATCTGCCAGATCAGTGGTGGATGTCTATTTTCCCGGCCCTTGCCATCATGTTGATCGTACTGGGGTTCAACTTGGCAGGGGATGGAATCAAGGATATGCTTTCGGACAATGAATAAGGAGGAAAGAGAAATGCGTACAAATAATAAGGAAGATTTGATTGTGGATTTGAAAGATCTCTACGTCTCTTTCCGAACCTTCAAGGGTTATACAAAGGTTCTGAATGGGGTAAACCTCCATGTGAAGCGCCGTGAGAAAATCAGCATCGTCGGAGAGACTGGCTGTGGTAAGACGACGACGGTATATACCATCGCCCAGATTCTAGCGAGACAGGCGAGAGTGGATCAGGGAGAGGTGTACTTCCAGGGCGATAACGTGCTGAAGATGAATAAAAGAGAACTGAAGAAACTGAGAGAGAAGGGGATTTCCATCATCTTTCAGGATCCAATCGCCTCTTTGAATCCTGTGTTTACCGTGGGAAATCAGATGAAAGAAATTGTCAGCTATTCTGGTATCGAGGGGGCAAAGGATAAAAGCGTGCAGACCGAAAGAACCATTGCGGCACTACGAGAGACGCAGCTTCCGGACCCTGAGCGGATTATGGACAGCTATCCCTTCCAGTTGTCGGGCGGTATGAGACAGAGGATCTGTATCGCCATGTCCCTTGCGACACCGAGAGACTTGGTCATCGCTGACGAGCCGACGACAAACCTGGACGTTACCATACAGGATCAGGTGCTCAAGACACTCAAACAGAGAGTGGAAGAGAAAGAGAGCTCCCTCATACTGATTACCCATTCTCTGGGAGTAGCCAGGATGATGGCGGATCGAATCTACGTGATGTATGCGGGCAATATGGTGGAAGTTGCAAAGTCTGCGGATCTGTTCCGCGAATATTTTCATCCTTATACCAAAGGACTGATGGGCTGTGTGCCAAAGCTCTCCGGAGGAGGCATTTCAACGGGCATACCGGGACATCTTCCCAATTATATGGATCCGCCAAAGGGCTGCCGGTTTGCACCGAGATGCCCTCACGCGGCAGAGCGGTGCAGACAGTCACAGCCGCCGCTGTACGAAGTGAAGCCGGAGCATTTTGTCGCATGCTATCTGTATGAGGAGGTGAGATAGGTGGAGAAGAAAAGTAACGAATATGTTCTGGAAGTGACGGATCTGAAAAAATACTTTCCCGTGCGTGGGCAGAAGGAACAGTTTGTAAAGGCCATCGATGGCATCAACTTCAAACTGAAAGCAGGCGAGACCTTGGGACTGGTAGGAGAATCGGGATCTGGCAAGAGTACGACTGCCTACAACGTCATCGGCATGGAGGAGATGACGGGAGGACAGGTACGCTTCAAAGGGCAGGATATCAGCATGCCTTTGGCAAAACGTCCCCTGGAGCTGAAGAAGGAGATTCAAATCGTGTTCCAGGATCCGGGGACGTCTTTGAACCCGCAGCGAAATATTTTTGACATCTTATCGCTGCCGCTAAAGGTGCACAAGGTCTGCGGAGCCAGTGAATATGTGAAGTATGTAGCGAGGCTGATGGATATCGTAGAACTGCCCTATGAATACATGTATAAGTATCCGTCCACCCTCAGCGGCGGAGAGCGTCAGATGGTGGCCATTGCAAGAGCCCTTGCGACAAATCCGTCCATGATCATTCTGGACGAGCCGACCAGCGCTTTAGATGTATCAGTGCAGGCAAAGATCATCAATACTTTGCTGAAGCTGCAGAAGGAATTGAATCTGACCTACCTGTTCATCACCCATGACCTCAGTCTGATGCGCAATGTATCCAGCAGAGTCGCCATCATGTACTTAGGGAAGATTGCTGAAATCGCGCCGACGGAGAGTTTTTTCCAAAATCCGCAGCATCCGTACACGAAAATGCTGCTGTCGTCGATTCCTGTGGTCACCGAAGCAGAGGAGGCTCTGAAACCCACACAGATTCACTCTGAAGGGGAAATCCCCAGTCCGGTCAATGTGCCAAAGGGATGCAGCTTCAATACCAGATGTCCTTTCGCTATGGAAATCTGCAGGCAGGTAGATCCGCAGATGGTGGTTTATGACACAGAGCATACGGTCAGATGCCATCTGTGCAAATCGAAAATGGAGGAATAGAGATGCAAGAACAATTTTGCTTGAAGAATGAACAAGATATTGAGGATCTTTTAAAGGGATGTGCGTTTTATGGGACCGGCGGCGGAGGGGAGGTCAGCGCCGGGAGGACGTCGCTTCTGGACTGTCTGTCAATGGGGCTGCCTATGACGCTGCTGGATCCTGACGACATCAAAGACGATGCTTTATACTGCTGTCCATTTTTCATGGGCAGTATTGCACCGAAAACGGCTGAAACTCTGGCGGAGATGGAGTCGCTGGGTTACCTGGATCGGAAGTATTATTTAGAAGAAATTTTGATGGGTGCAGTGCGGACTTTAGAAGAAGTGAGCGGGAAGACTGTTGAGGGACTGTACATTGCAGAACCCGGCGGTTCC
>URXI01000269.1 GCA_900551775.1 uncultured Eubacterium sp.
AGCCCTCTGTCTGTTTTATATCTAGATCATTGAAGCGATTTTATCACCGGTTTCTTTGGTGCCGATGGATGCTTTTCCGGCACAGATGTCTGGAGTCCTGTAGCCTGCAGCTAAGAACTTTTTGACGGCGTCTTCGATATCATCAGCTTCCTGAGATAACTCGAAAGTGTACCGCAGCATCATTGCGACAGACAGAATCGTCGCTATCGGATTTGCCTGGTTTGTTCCTGCGATGTCCGGAGCAGAGCCGTGAACCGGTTCGTACATGCCGAAATTGCCGGTTGCAAGGCTTGCCGACGGCAGCATGCCGATGGAGCCAGTGATCTGACTGGCCTCGTCTGACAGGATGTCGCCAAAGATATTGCTGGTCACCAGGACATCGAACTGCTTGGGGTTTCGCACCAGCTGCATGGCGGCATTGTCCACATAGAAATTGTCCAGCTCCACTTCAGGATAATTTTTAGCGACTTCGGCAACGACCCTTCTCCAAAGCCTGGAACTTTCCAAAACGTTGGCCTTGTCTACGCTGGTTACTTTCTTATTTCTCTTCATGGCCATGTCAAAGGCGACTTCCGCAATCCTTCTGACCTCTTCTTCTGCGTACTGCTCGACATCGTAAGCGGCAGCGCCCATGTCGGTCATCTTTGTGCCTTTTTCGCCGAAGTAGATACCACCGGTCAGTTCTCTGACCACGACGATGTCCAATCCGCCGTCGATAATTTCCGGCTTTAGTGGTGAAGCGTCAGCTAGTTCGTCAAAGACCATGGCCGGACGCAGGTTTGCGAAGAGTCCCAGGGCCTTTCTGAGACCGAGGAGGGCTCTCTCCGGCCTTTCGTCACCTGGCAGATTATCCCAATTAGGACCGCCGACAGCGCCGAGTAGAACCGCATCGCTGCTCTTGCAGATATCTACAGTATCTTCGGGTAGACATTTTCCTGTAGCATCGATGGCGGCGCCACCTGCAAGTACCTGGTTATAGTGAAAAGTGTGTCCGTATTTTTCGCCGACTTTGTCCAGGACTTTGATGGCTTCGGTCACGACTTCGGGGCCGATGCCGTCGCCTTGGACAACGGCTATGTAATAATTCATAACAATCTCCTTATTTGCCTGACTTTTTTGTGTCAGACTGCGTTAGTGTCTATTTGATGCTGTTCAGCAGGCCGCCTTTTGCAATCATATCTTTGATGAAATCAGGGAAAGGCAGAGCTTGATAGGTTTCGTTTTTTGTGACGTTAGTGATGACTCCAGTGTTGAAATCAATTTCGACGATATCTTCGTCTTCGATTTTCTGGCTGGCTTCAGCACATTCCAAAATCGGCAATCCGATATTGATTGCATTTCTATAAAAGATTCTCGCAAAGGTAGTGGCAATCACACAGCTGACCCCACAAGTCTTTAGGGTAGCAGGGGCGTGTTCTCTGGAAGAACCGCAGCCGAAATTTTCTCCGGCAACGACGATATCACCTTTTTTTACTTTGTTAACAAAGTCAGCGTCGATATCTTCCATGCAGTGGCTGGCCAATTCTTCAGGGTCATGAATATTGAGATATCTTGCAGGGATGATAACGTCTGTATCAACGTTGTTTCCATATTTATGTACTCGTCCTTTTGCATCCATAATTAACCTCTCCTTTCAGGTGCCACAATTTTTCCGGCAATGGCAGAAGCAGCCGCCACGGCGGGGCTTGCCAGATATATTTCAGATTTGGTGTGTCCCATCCTGCCGACAAAATTTCTGTTGGTCGTAGAGATACAGCGTTCCCCTTCTGCTAAGATACCCATGTGACCACCCATGCAAGGTCCGCAGGTAGGTGTGGAGACCACACAGCCTGCATCGATGAAGGTCTCCAAGTAGCCCAGTTTGATGCATTCTTTGTAAATCTGCTGTGTGGCAGGGACGATGATACATCTTACATCAGGATGAACTCGTTTGTCTTTCAGAATTTCTGCCGCAATTCTCATGTCTGAAAGACGACCGTTGGTGCAGGAGCCGATGACGGACTGCTGAATAGGTACTTCTCCGACCTCATCTATGGTTCTGCTGTTCCCAGGCAGATGTGGGAAAGCAACTGTCGGTCTCAGCGTACTCAGGTCGATATCATAGACGTGATCGTATTCCGCATCTGCATCGGCCTCATAGACAGTGTACGCTCTATCGACACGGCCTTCCATGTAATCCTTTGTAATCTCGTCTACAGGGAAGATACCGTTTTTGCCGCCAGCTTCTATGGCCATGTTGCAGATTGTAAATCTGTCGTCAATGGACAGGGAGGCGACACCAGGTCCGGTGAATTCCATAGACTTGTAGAGAGCACCATCTACGCCGATCATACCGATGATGTGCAAGATGACGTCTTTGCCGCTGACATTCTCAGGCAGGGCACCTGTCAAATTGAATTTGAGGGCGCTTGGAACTTTGAACCAAGTCTGTCCTGTAGCCATGGAGGCAGCCAGGTCAGTGGAACCGACGCCAGTGGAGAATGCCCCCAAAGCGCCATAGGTACAGGTATGAGAGTCAGCGCCTACGATGATTTCTCCTGCTGCCACCAAACCTTTTTCTGGAAGAAGGGCGTGCTCGATGCCCATGGTTCCCACATCGTAATAGTGGTCGATATCAAATCTCTTGGCAAAGGTTCTGCAGGTTACGCACTGTTCTGCACTTTTGATATCCTTGTTCGGCGTAAAGTGGTCCATGACCAGTGCAATCTTACTTTTGTCAAAGACATTCTCAAAGCCGGCATCATCAAAGACGTTGACAGATACAGAGCCTGAGATATCGTTGGCAAGAAGCATGTCTACTTTGGCAGTGATCAGCTGGCCTGGAACTACGCTTTCAAGGCCGGCGTGTGCCGCCAGAATTTTTTGTGTCATTGTCATTCCCATAATTTTTTACCTCTATTTTACAAAATGTATTTTTTTGTTCATTCTGTTCAGCGCGCTGACGAGAGCGTTGACCGACGCCAGGATGATGTCGGCGTGGGTTCCGATACCCCAGTACAGATTGCCGGCTTTGTCGGCGATGCAGACATAAGCGGCTGCTTTGGAGTTGGAGTCAGATCCGATGGCGTGTTCTGAATAGGTGATGAACTTATAATCAAAGTGATATTGTGTCTTCTTGAGGGCGTTGCTGACTGCGTCAAGACGTCCGTTTCCTTCCGCTTCCAGATTGAAGGATTCACCGTCGATGACCACCCGCATCCTCACGCCGACGCTGTTGTCTTCTTCTGACTTTGTCGAGGAGAAGTGGCTGAACATGGCTTCTGTGATGTCAATTGGCGTAAAGTCATTGATGTATTCTGCATCGAAAGCAGTGAAGATTTCGGCAGGAGACAGCTCTTCATGACGTTTGTCGGATATATCCTTCATCATATATCCCACCTCGGCTCTCATAGCTTTTGGAATCACGTAGCCGTAATCGCGTTCGATGATGTATGCAATGCCGCCCTTGCCGGACTGGCTGTTAATTCTGATGACGTCGCCCTCGTATTCCCTTCCGACATCGTGCGGGTCAATTGGCAGATACGGCACGGTCCATCTGGACGGATCCATCTCTTCTCTCCACTTCATGCCCTTGGCGATGGCATCCTGGTGGGAGCCGGAGAATGCGGTAAATACCAAGTCCCCCGCATAAGGCTGCCGTTCATATACATGCATGCGGGTCAGCCGTTCATAGGTCTCCCGGATGCGTTTCATATCCGAGAAATCGAGTCCGGGATCCACGCCGTGGGAATACATATTAAGAGCCAGCGTTACGATATCCACGTTTCCGGTCCGTTCGCCGTTGCCGAACAAGGTCCCTTCGATCCGGTCCGCTCCTGCCAGAATACCAAGTTCCGCAGTCGCGACGCCGCAGCCCCTGTCATTATGCGGGTGCAGGCAGAGAATCACGTTATCGCGGTAATTCAGGTTCTTATCCACATATTCCAGCTGGCAGGCAAACACATGCGGCATCGCATTCTCGACCGTCGTCGGAATATTGATGATCGCCTTATTATCTGCCGTAGGCTTCCATACATCCAGCACCGCATTGCAGACATCCACCGCATAGTCGACTTCCGTACCCGGGAAACTCTCCGGGCTGTACTGGAAAGTGAAGTTCCCATCCGTCTCGGATGCAAGCTCCAG
The DNA here is from genome assembly GCA_900551775.1 of uncultured Eubacterium sp. Lineage (GTDB taxonomy): Bacteria > Bacillota > Clostridia > Peptostreptococcales > Anaerovoracaceae > Senimuribacter. The sequence goes on from URXI01000269.1 coordinate 4,126, forward strand.
CAGCAGTTTCGCGCCGTCCACCGCGATCTTCTTAATCTCTTCTTTGCTCTTTTTAAATACCTGCTCTCTCTGAGCAACGGATGTGGAGTTATATAAATGGATGACCGCATGTGGCGCTCCCTTGACCGCTTCAAAGGTCTTCTTGATAATATGCTCTCTCGCCTGCGTAAGTACCTGTACCGTCACATCATCCGGTATCATGTTCTTTTCGATCAACGTGCGCATAAACTGGTACTCCGTCTCGGACGCAGCCGGGAATCCCACTTCGATCTCCTTAAATCCAATATCCACCAGCAGCTGGAAAAACTCCAGTTTTTCTTCCAGGCTCATTGGCTCTATCAAGGCCTGGTTGCCATCTCGCAAGTCTACGCTGCACCAGATCGGCGGCTTCTCTATAGAGTCCTTCCTTGCCCAGTCGTAAGTAGCAACTGGAGGCATAAAATACGATTTCTCATACTTCTGATAATTTTCCATGTGATTTTCCTCTCCTTCTATCATAATTTCGAATATTAATCATCAATTTTATTGTCGTTTTTTAATACTCCCTTATCCTAACATATGAATAAGAAAAAGGAAAGTGACATTTTTAATCACTTTCCTTGATCTATTTTATCCCGTTTTCTCTGCTGCTTAATTGGCTTCCAGCGAACGTTTCTTTGTAATGGTTACCTTCTCCTCGTAGCAGCTGAAGATATCCTCTACCCGCTCCTTCTTAAGCTTTGGCGTTACCACGCTGACTACCGGCACTACCACCAGTCCTGCGATCATAGCGATGGCTCCTGCATTGATCGGGGATGCAATATAGTGGAAGAACATGTTGGATACGGTAATGCCTACACCGGCAATAAAGCTGGCCCATACTGCAGCCTTTGTCACGCCCCTCCAGTACAGTCCGTACAGGAACGGCGCAAGGAACGCGCCTGCCAAAGCCCCCCAGGAGATTCCCATCAACTGGGCGATAAAGGTCGGCGGATCTAATGCGATCACTACAGAAACAACGATAAAGAATACGATCAGCACCTGCATGGTCCGCACCTGCTTCTTCTCGCTCATATCCTTCATCACATTATCCTTCAGGAAGTCCAGCGTAAGCGTAGAACTGGACGTCAGTACCAGAGATGCCAGCGTGGACATCGAAGCCGACAGCACCAGCACCACGACGATGCCGATCAGAATATCCGGCAGGGATGACAGCATATGCGGGATGATCCTGTCAAACACCACATTCCCCGTCTCATCATAGATCGCCTTACCGTCAAACAGGCGTCCGAATCCCCCCAGAAAGTAGCTTCCGCCGGCGACCACGCAGGCAAATAGAGTCGAGATCACCGTTCCGGTATTGATCGCCTTCTCGTCCTTAATGGCATAGAATTTCCCGATCATCTGAGGAAGTCCCCAGGTACCCAGGGAAGTAAGTATCACCACGCCCAGCAGGTTCAGAGGATCTGGTCCGAAAAAAGAAGTAAATGCGCCCGGCTGTCCCATGGTGACCGGAACATCGCTGGGAAATTCCGCCATCTTCCTTACCGCCTCGATGAAGCCTCCCTGCCCGCTAAGCACGGCGGCAATCACAGCCACAATACCAATCAGCATGATGATTCCTTGTATAAAATCGTTGATCGCCGTAGCCATGTATCCTCCAAGAATTACATAAATCCCTGTAAATACGGCCATTACTACTACGCAGTATGTATAAGGTATGTCAAAGGCCATCTCAAACAATCTGGAGAGCCCGTTATAGATAGATGCCGTGTAAGGCACCAGGAACACGAATACGA
>URXI01000270.1 GCA_900551775.1 uncultured Eubacterium sp.
CAGAGATCTTGGCCGCTGGTGGGGCACGGATCCAGCAGCACGCAGCCAAACAGAGATTGATATCATGGGAGAGCAGGATCAGAATACGGCGCTATTTGGTGAGTGCAAATGGACCAATGAAAAGGTGGATGCAGGGGTTCTTGAAACATTGCGGAAACGGAGCAGGTTGTTCCACTACAAAGACGTACAGCTGTATTTGTTTGCAAAAAATGGATTTACCGCAGGCTGTATGGAAGCTGCTGAGGAGATGGGGAATGTCGAACTGGTTACGTATGGGGAGATACTTCGGAATATTGAGAAGTAATTTTGTGGCTGTAGCGAATGGATAGGAGATATGATGTCATTGATTGATGCCACGACGTTTTTTTAAATTTGATCATAAAAAATTTAATTATATCAAATTCGACAAAAATGACTAAATTAAATTGACAATGATAATGTTGAAACGTATAATAATTACATTAAGAAAGGCAAATTTGCTATAATTTGAACGGAAGTTGAGGTCATTAGATGCGAGAACTGAATTATATAAATAAATGGGACAAAATGTTGATGCCTGATATTGTTAGTTTATTGACATCGATACATGAATACAAGGGTGAACAAAATTTGTTTATCGAAGCTTATGCAGATGAACTTACAGAGCTAATGAATATAGCAAAGATTCAAAGCACAGAGGCTTCAAATAAGATAGAAGGCATACTTACATCTGATGAACGATTGAAAAAACTTGTAATGGATAAAACTATGCCAACATCAAGAGATGAACAGGAGATTGCTGGATACAGGGATGTGCTTAACACAATTCATGAAAATTATGACTATGTGCAGATTAAGCCTGGAGTAATCTTGCAATTTCATAGAGAGTTATATAAATTTCAAGGTCCAGAGACTGGAGGGAAATATAAGATTTCTGATAATATCATTGCGGAAACAGATTCTGATGGAAATCAAAGGGTCAGATTTCAACCTGTGGCAGCATGGGAAACAGCAGATGCAATCGATAATTTATGCAAAGCGTTCGATAATGCTTTGCAAAATGAAATCATTGATCCGTTGATTTTAATCCCAATGTTTATATTAGACTTTCTCTGCATACATCCATTTAATGATGGAAATGGAAGAATGAGCCGACTGCTGACCTTGCTATTACTATATCGGAGTGGATATATCGTTGGTAAATATATCAGTATTGAAAAAATGATAGAGACTTCGAAAGAAACCTATTATGAAGTGCTGCAAGCGAGTTCCATGGGATGGCATGAAGAAGAAAATGATTATGCACCATTTGTGAGATATATATTAGGTATTGTAGTAGCGGCATATAAAGAATTTTCTTCAAGAGTTAAACTAATTACAACTTCTGGATTAACCAAAGGAGATCGCGTAAGAGAAATCATAAAGGAAAACATTGGGGCTATCACCAAAGCTGAAATAATGGTCAAGTGTCCTGATATCAGTCAGATAACAGTTCAAAGAACATTAGCAGAGTTACAGAATAAAGCAGATATCATAAAAATTGGTGGTGGAAGATACACAAAATATGCATGGAATTGGGATAAGGAGCATTAAGCAATGATTACAGGAGAATTAAAAAATAGAATTGATAGTCTATGGGAAATATTCTGGACCGGTGGACTTACAAATCCATTAGAGGTCATAGAACAAATGACATATCTTATGTTTATCCACGATTTGGATGATTCGGACGATATTCATGCGAAGGAAAGCGCAATCCTTGGACTGCCTTACGAAAGTGTTTTTGCTGAAGAAGTAAAAATCGGAGAAAAAATCATTGATGGATCACAGCTTAAATGGTCGGTGTTTAGAGACTATCCAGCTGAGAAAATGTATTCTGTTATGCAGGAAATGGTATTCCCTTTTATAAAAAATCTTCATGCAAATAAAGATAGCGCATATTCGAAATATATGGATGATGCGATATTTAAACTGCCTACACCGCTGATTTTGTCGAAGGTTGTAGATGCAATGGATGATTTATATGCGCAGATGGGAAAGTTGAAAGGGTCTGATACAAGAGGTGATGTATATGAGTATTTGCTTTCTAAACTTTCAACAGCTGGTTTAAATGGACAATTTCGTACCCCTCGGCATATTATCAAGATGATGGTCGCACTGATGGAACCGAAAGCAGAGGATGTTATCTGCGATCCAAGCTGCGGAACCGCAGGATTCCTTGTTGAGTCAGAAGAATATCTCAGAGCAAATAGAAAAGAAGAAATATTCTATAATGAGACAAAAAAAGACCATTTTATGAATCATATGTTTCATGGATTTGATATGGATAGAACCATGCTGCGAATTGGAGCCATGAATATGATGAGCCATGGTGTAGAGAATCCATTCATCGAGTACAGAGACAGCTTATCTGATCAAAACACTGACAAAGACAAGTATTCTCTCATTCTGGCAAACCCGCCATTTAAGGGAAGTCTGGATTACGATATTGTATCGGCAGACCTTCTGAAAGTATGCAAAACAAAAAAGACAGAGTTGTTGTTCCTTGCATTGTTTATTCGTATGTTAAAGGTAGGTGGAAGGTGTGCATGTATCGTCCCTGATGGCGTATTATTTGGATCATCTAAAGCCCACAAGGACATCCGAAAAGAACTTATTGAAAATCAAAGATTAGAGGCGGTTATTTCTATGCCTTCTGGTGTATTCAAGCCATATGCAGGAGTGTCTACCGGAATCCTTATATTTACAAAGACGAACTATGGTGGTACTGATGATGTATGGTTCTACGATATGCAGGCAGATGGGCTTAGTCTTGACGATAAGCGAACAGTTGTATCTGAAAATGATATTCCTGATATTATAGAGAGATTTCACGGTAGAGATGCAGAAAGTGATAGAAAACGTACAGACAAGTCGTTCATGGTTCCCAAACAGGAAATCGTGGACAAAGACTACGATTTATCTATCAATAAGTATAAAGAAATTGAATATATACCGATTGAGTATCCGCCTACATCAGAGATAATAGACAAGATTTTGGAGCTAGATGCGCAGGTTGCGAAAGAACTAAGCGAATTGAAAGCAATGTTGTAGACTAGGAAAGGAAAAGCAAATTGAGATTTGTCGGGGAAATGGATGACGAAACTGATGGAGATTACGGGTAAAGCTTTATCTGGTGAATGGGGCACTAATGATAGCGATGGAACAGGGATACCCGTACTTAGAACAACAAACTTTACTAATGAAGGGAATATTAACTTTGATAGTGTTGTTACTAGAACCATCAATAAAAGGAATATTGATGAGAAATACCTGCGTCCAGGGGACATTATCATCGAGAAATCAGGTGGGAGTGATAAACAACCTGTTGGCAGAGTAATCTATTTTGATGGACCAAAGAATAAATATTTATTCAATAACTTTACGGGACTTCTAAGAATTAGGGATTCCCAGGAATGGTATTCAAAATATGTTTTTTATTCACTTTACGCTAATTACCAAAAAGGCGGGACAAGACGGTTTGAGAATAAGACAACAGGTCTCCATAATTTGAAAACTGATGATTATGTATCTAACTATGAAATAAAAGAAATAGATATTGATAAGCAGGTTACAGTATGTGAGCAGTTAGACCAAGCTAAAAAGATAATCGAATTAAAAAAGCACCAGCTTAAAGAATTAGATACCCTTATCAAAGCCCGATTTGTCGAGATGTTTGGGGACCCGGTAAGTAATATAAAGGGCTGGGACAGAGTTGCTTTAGGGGAACGATGCGATATTGTTACTGGGAATACTCCATCTCGTGCTGATCTGAAGAACTATGGTAAATTTATTGAATGGATTAAGTCGGATAATATCAACACCCCATCTACATTTCTGACTAAAGCGCAGGAATATTTATCGGAAACAGGCTTTCAGAAGTGCAGATTTGTAGACGCTAACAGCTTGCTTATGACTTGTATTGCCGGCAGCATTAATTGTATAGGCAATGTAGCAGTAACCAATAGGCGAGTAGCATTTAATCAGCAAATCAATGCCATCGTTCCTAATCAGGACAATGTTTTTTATTTGTATTGGCTTATGACTCTGTCAAAACCCATGATACGCAACACCGTTAACATGGCTCTGAAGGGGATATTAAGTAAAGGACAATTATCGGGAATGTTGTTTCCTTTCCCTCCGTTAGAACTGCAGGAACAGTTCGCAACCTTCGTAGCCCAGGTCGACAAATCAAAAGTTGCCTTACAGAAATCTTTAGACGAAACACAGTTGTTATTTGATGCTCTGATGCAGAAGTATTTTGGTTAATTGAATAAACTTAGTCGGTGCAGGAGGTTGGTACACGTTAATTTTGAAAGAGGTGTATCAACATGGAAGAAAAATTAGTTAATATTTTAAATGAAATGGCAGAGTACCTTAGCGTTGCCCAGATGAAGAAATTACAAGAGGTTTTGCTGAAACAATTAGCTGAAAATGATCCTCAAAGAGAAACAATTTCAAATGAAGAATACTTAAAAATGTTTTTAGATGCTAAGCAAATTGAGGGCTGTTCAGAGCGAACCATACAGTATTATCGAGTGACGGTAGAACACTTACTTAGGAATATAACAACGCAAATCAGAAAAATCACAACAGATGAGATACGAAACTATCTTGTTGAATACCAGAAAATTAATGGCTGCAGTAAGGTAACAGTGGATAATATACGAAGAAACATTTCCAGTTTCTTTACGTGGCTTGAAGAGGAAGACTATATTTTAAAAAGTCCTATGCGTAGGATTCATAAAATAAAAACAAAAACGGTAGTGAAAGAAGTTATATCGGATGAAGCGATTGAAAAGATACGTGATAATTGCAAAGAAAAACGGGATATTGCCATTATAGACTTATTGTATTCTACGGGAATCAGGGTAGGGGAATTAGTTAATCTTAACATCAGCGATTTGAATTTGGAACAGAGAGAGTGCGTAGTTTATGGCAAAGGTGACAAAGAGAGAAGAGTGTATTTTGATGCAAAAGCCAAAATACATCTGCAGGATTACATAGAGAGCAGAACTGATAATAATCCTGCATTATTTGTTACACTTGACGCACCACATACGAGATTGAAAATTAGTGGAGTAGAAATTAGGTTAAGAGAGCTAGGAAGAAATCTGGGGCTGACCAGGATTCATCCTCATAAATTTAGACGGACTATGGCAACAAGAGCTATAGACAAAGGAATGCCGATAGAGCAGGTTCAAAAAATATTAGGGCATTCTCAAATAGATACGACTATGGAATATGCTATAGTTAATCAAAATAATGTTAAGAATGCACATAGGAAATTTATTGCATAAAATCTCTTGTAAATTTGGATTTGTAGGGATGAAAGATGAAAGTAAAGTTAGAAGATGTATGTGAGCGTGAATCATCTAATTTAAAACAATCGTATGTGATTGATAAACAAGGGGATTATCCTGTTTTTGGCGCATCTGGCCATATAGGAAATGTGGATTTTTATCACCAAGAAAGTTCTTATGTCGCGGTAGTTAAAGATGGAGCAGGTATTGGAAGAACAGCATTGTACCCGGCAAAATCTTCTGTGATAGGAACGATGCAATATTTGTTGCCGAAGAAAAATGTCCTACCTGAATATCTTTGCTATGTTGTTAAATATATGCATTTGGAGAAGTATTTTTCAGGGGCAACAATTCCTCATATATATTTTAAAGAATATAAGAGTGAAGAATTTAATCTGGATTCATTAGATAAACAGGTGAAAATTGTAAGTATATTAGGAAAAATTGAAAAAGTTATTCAATCAAGACAGAAGGAATTGAAATTATTAGACGAATTGATCAAAGCCCGATTTGTCGAGATGTTTGGGGATCTGGCAAATCCAGAATGTTCAT
>URXI01000271.1 GCA_900551775.1 uncultured Eubacterium sp.
ATTTTGCTATACCTATAGTATATGTGAAAACCCGGAAAATCACAATCAAAAAAACGCCCGGTACCGGATTAATACGGTAGCAGACGTAATTAAAATCATATAATCTGATCATAACGAAAATCTAATGATAATGCCGCTTTTCCATCCACTCCAATATTTCCAGCAGCATCTATTTTGACCAGCCATAGAGAAGCCTTTTTTCGGGTAGACATGGGATTCCTCTCGCTTCTGCTTCTGTTATTTCTCTGTGTACGGACTTGATTGGCTGATTGTTCTCATCATAATAGGTTCGGGTCTCTACAATAATTTCGCTTTTGTCATCTAAAGTCAAATTTGTGATGTCTTTGATTTCATTAATATACTTCACGGGTAAGGCTTTAATTTCTTCATTAGTGTATACTTTTCTCAAATTATCATATTGTTTTCTTGTCAATTCATGCCCATAACATGTTGCGAAAAAGACATCATTTGAAAAAGAATAGGCGAAGGTTATCCCGGCAGATACGAATAAGACTGTAATATATGCTATCAATATTTTCTTTTTCAACTTTACCCCCCCATTTGGTTTCTGCATTAACTGTTCAAATAAGTATATCATGTTAATAAATCCCAATCAAATAATATTTATCTTAGATAATCCTATATTTATTTAAATCTACCTGTTGCGATTTTTATTAATTGTTAAATATCTCGACAAAAGGAAAACATCACCAAATGCTAACATTCTGTAATGTTTTCCTTCAGAACAATTTTATTTAAATTTATTGTTCCCCTACCCATACACAATTTGCATCAACACCCTGCATCCCATCATACTTACCTGCAACACTACTTGAAAACTTCAGAACATTGCCTAATCCACCCGCTGCAATGTCATAGTCTTTAGATTGTGCTAAAGTAACTTTAGATGTTGCATGTTGATACGTACCATATACCTTATAATTATTCTTGCCATTCACCAGTGTTAATGTCATAGAATTAGATAACGAGGACGATACGCTGTCTACAATATTCATCGACACGCCAATACCTGGGTGTGATAAAATACCTGGTACTCTTACGTTATCCCCACTATAACTGTAATTAATTGTGCTATTATCATACTCTTGAGAAGCACTAAATGCATTAGATCCGATAGTGAAACTTGTATCTGTTATTCTAACAGCCAATACGTCGTATGATCGTACTTTGGGTAGCTTCAACCACGTATTAATTAGAGATACTTTTTTTCTACTCCCAGCATTTAATACCGAAATAGTAAGTTTTTTTGAACTGGTTTGCCAGCTGGAACCCCTTGTTTCTGGCATTGCGGCTACTCTCTTTGCTTCTGCTTCTGTCACCTCAGTATTAATGGTTTCGACAGGCTGGTTATTCTCATCATAACGAGTCCTTGTGATAACACATACTTCATCTCTGTCCTCTAATACTAAATCCGGTTCGTTTTTAATCTCGTCTATAAAGTCTGAAGGCAACGCTGCTAAGTCCTCCGCAGTATAGATTTTTTTAAGATTGTCATATTGTGTTTTTGTTAACTCTGCACCACTTTTTGTCGTTAAATATATGCCATTATCTGCCGCATATGTGGGAACTGCTAGCACAGTCGATAAAATTAACGACAGAATGACAAGAGTCGTAAGTAATTTTCTTTTCATTTTTAATCCTTTTATAATTAAACATTACCGATTTAAAACGGCCACCATTTTTTGATCCAGTCCAAAATTCCAACTTCAAACATCTGTACACACTCCTCTCTTTTTCTTAATCTTAACGCAATATTCTGTTATTTTCTACACATTTTGTACCAAATGCATTTTTTCCGCACGAAATGCGAGAAGGACCGACACAATCGTCGATCCTTTCTTTCTCCGTATTCAGTTCATCAGCAGCACTTTTGCCGTAAACGTCCCGTCTTCTACAGTTAGCTCCAGCATCCCATTGTATTTCTCTGCCACTCGTTTTACGTTCATCAAGCCGTAGCCGTGGAGCTCAGGATGTTTCTTGCTTGATTTCCCTATCTGAACCTCTTCATCACTTCTGATTGGATTCGCAGTCCGTATTATCGTGCTGTTCTGATCCTGAAACACGCCAAACTCTATCTTCTTAAAACCATTCTGACTGACATACTCAATGGCATTGTCCAAAAGATTAGAGACAACGATGGTAAGGTCATAATCATTCACGCTGCTTTCGCAATGTAACACACCCTCAAACTGAATCGTAATATCGAGTTTCTCTGCCATTTTTTTCTTATCCGCCAAGATTGCATTAAATAAGCGATTCTCTGTATACTGCGCATTCTCATAGTTTTCGGACAACTCAATTCCAATAGACTTTAGATAACCTTTGATGCCGTCAATATCCTTTTCCGTTGCAAAATAATTGAGCGCATTCAAGTGTCGTTTCAGATCGTGATAGATTTTCCGAATTTCTTCATGACCTGCTTCCAGCTGCTCTATATATGATAAATATTGTTTCGCCCTCTCCGCATTTATACGCTGTTTTCTGCGGGATGAGTCTATAATCAGAATCCAGATACCGATCAAGACAACAACATCCGCACAGATTGACAAGAGCAGCGAGCTGACATGATCAATTTGGTTTTTTCCGTCTGTAATCCATATCAAAGTAAAGAGAAAAGAAAAGGTAATGACAGACAGTAAAAGCCTGCTCGTGTTCGATATATATATTTCTGCTTTTATCATACTCCTGATATAAACCGTCAAGGCAACCAAAAGCAAAGATAAAAACCTTCCAATTGTTCCATAACTTATCTCCAGCGGACCCTCAAAAGGTTCCACTCCGACAGTGTATTTGTATATCACTTCCAGCGAGATTTCTAAAACCCCCGGCAGTGAAAACAGCAGCAGAAAAGACAAGATCTTTTCGTACCACTTCTCCTTCAGAAGCAGCGCAGCCATCCCAATCTGTGTCAGTGTCCCCAGCAGGTACAGCTGCCCTTCCATTCCAATACAGACTAGGACAGTAAATACTGCAGCATATGCCCCCGCAATCGAGATCAGTCTCTTTCTGTTCCACTCCAGTTTCTCAGCGAAGAGCACATAGAGCAACAGAAAGAAGCGGAGCGTATCCATCAGTTCGTTCAAAATCTCCATCATCACTTTTCTCCAAACAGATCGGAGATCTGCCTCTCTTTATAGGATGCGTAGGCACTTTTGACAGCCTGCTTCCTCTCCTTTGATCGGGAAATTGATATGGCGATTCCATCTTTCATGATAAATTGATCAAAATTACCGATCACCTTGTCCACAAATTCCAGATTCACGATATACGACCTCTGGCACCTGACAAAATTCTTCTTTTCTTTGCACTTATCTTCCGCCGTATCAATGCCTGCAGCAATGATTTCTTCCGTTCCGTCTGTACTGACAATGCGGATTTGATGTCTTCTGGCTTCGATATATGCCAGCTTGACCTCCGGATTTAAGCGCTCTATGCATCGCCGAAAGATAGAGATCAGTCTCTGCGTTTCGTCCTCGCTGCCTTTTGTGACGAAGCCCATAACCCCTGCACCAAAAGAATCCTGCATCCCTTTATCATACGAAGTGATGCAGATGATCAAAGGCTCCCTTCTTTGCACTTCGAGGCGCGCCCTGACGTCTTTCCCATTGAGCTTATGTTCCTTTCCATCGGCCAGCAGCTCATCCAAAAACAAGATATCCAAACCGTCCTCTTCTGTCAGGACCGCCTCCCCCGAATCATAAGTTCGCAGCTCGTACATGACATCCATCTGCTGGCAGATCAATTCGACTGCACGGGATATCCTGTTTCGATACCGTTCATCATCGTCACAAACGCCGATCAGATATTTTCTGTTCTCCATCCCCATCAAAACCTCACTTCTCCACCACCAAAAAGATGCTGGACTCATCCACCTCTGTCACCTGGTACGCATATCCTGAAGCCCTGCCGATCATGTCCATGTTTTCCGGCGAGTGGGTGGCTGCCCGAAAGCCGTCTTTGCAGACGATCACGCCATCCCCTGTTTTTTCCATGTCCAGTTCGCCCAGCAGCCCCTTTTCCGCCTGCTCAAAGAACCAGGCCAGTCGGTGTTCCCAAAAGTTAGGGCTGTAGCTGCTGAAAAAGGCTTTTCCGCCTGGCCGCAGCAGTTCCATCACCTCTTTGATGTAGCTCATCGGCTCGATCTTCATGGCGGAGAGGCCGTTTTGCAAGCACAAGATCACATCAAAAGGTTCTTTAAACGAAAGGCGGTGTGCGTCCATGACCATCAGATCTGCAGTCTCCACCTTCTTCAAATACTCTCTGCCGAATGCCACGTTGTCTTTAGAGATGTCGATGCCGACTATAGATTTACAAAACGGAGCCAGTTCCTTCATGATGCGCCCATACCCTGCGCCTAACTCCAGAATTCGCTCCGTCCCTTGAAGATGACTTTTCACATAGGAGATCTCCGCCTCCAAATACTGCAAAACCCTGGGATATTTGCTTTGATAGACACTGTAGAGCTTTTGTGCGTTCAGATTCTGATCATAATAGTTATCTTTCATGGCAGACCTCCTGTTATCTAATATATCAACATTTTACCTTGCCTCAATAATTTTGTCAATTTATGGCGCTGCGATAAATGCAAAACGGCGCGAAGCACTGTTTTCTGACTACTTTGCGCCGTTTAACGGGTCAGTTCGGACATTTATTCACCGTTTTGCGTGGCAAAACAGGATTTTCATGCCCAATTCATATGATTCAATGGAAAAATATACTATATTTTTCCATTTATAGTCAATATCGTCATTAACATCCTTCTAAAATCATCTTTATGCAGAAAAAAACGGCGCACAAGGTGTCTGAAATAGACATTAGCGCCGTTTGGACTGCGTCAGAGATGCAGTCTGTAAGTGGTGAATTCTATTTTAACTATCTCACCAGTGTATAACCGGCATCTTCGATGACGCTGGCAAAGGCGTCCATGGAGATCTCTTTTTCTGCTGTGACAGAGGCAAGCCCTGCATCCAGATTGACCTCCACTGCGGTCACACCTTCCATAGCGCTCAGCGCATCATTTACGTGTTTCTGGCAGTGGCCGCACATCATTCCCTGAATCATCAATTCATACTTCATTTCTTCATTCCTCCTCGGTTCTCCGGCGCTTTCGTTCGAGACGATCATCTCCTCACGAGATGCTTCCTGTGCCGGACTTCTCTTTACTTTAAATCTCTTAAGGCGCAGCGCGTTGAGCACCACGCATACACTTGACAAACTCATGGCCGCCGCGCCAAACATGGGCGACAGCTTCAGTTCAAACATCGGATAGAGCACCCCTGCTGCCAGAGGGATACCGATGGTATTATAGAAGAAAGCCCAGAACAGGTTTTCTTTGATATTCTTGATAACCGACTTTGACAGTCTCACCGCAGTCACCGCGTCCAGCAGGTCGTTTCTCATCAAAACTGCATCAGCGCTTTCGATGGCTACATCTGTACCTGCACCGATGGCGATGCCCACGTCGGCCTTTGCCAGAGCCGGTGCGTCGTTGATGCCGTCCCCGATCATGGCGACCTTGTGGCCCTCCGCCTGCAGAGCGGCGATGTGCTTTTCTTTGTCCGAAGGCAGCACTTCTGCGATCACTTTTGGAATCTGCAGTCGCTTCCGAAGCGCTTCGGCTGTTCTCTTGTTGTCGCCAGTCAGCATAACTACGTCGATCTTCATATCCGCAAAGGCCTCAATCGCTTCTCTGCTGCTAGCCTTTTCCACGTCTGCCACAGCGATCACGCCGATGACCTTATCCTCTTCCGCAAAGATCAAAGGTGTCTTGCCCTGATCCGCCAGGTCGTCCAAGGGCGTCTGAA